>URUZ01000376.1 GCA_900551225.1 uncultured Clostridium sp. | reverse complement strand
GCTCCGGCCATGCCCATGAGAGAGGAGATCGACCGGTTCCTGGAGTCACCGGAGAGCTGCCGGTAAACATACATATTGATGGAGGGGTTATTATGGGAGCAATCAAACTGGAACATATCAATAAAACATATGGAAAAGACGTGATTATACCGGATCTGAATCTGGAGATTGAGGACGGTTCCTTCACCATACTGGTTGGACCGTCGGGCTGTGGGAAGTCCACCACCCTGCGCATGATCGCAGGACTGGAGACACCCACCGCCGGCCGTATCTTCATCGACGACACGGACGTGGGCGTGCTGCCTCCGGGCAAGCGGGACATTGCCATGGTGTTCCAGAACTATGCCCTGTATCCCACCATGACCGTGCGCCAGAACATTGAGTTCGGGCTGGAGAATAAGAAGATTCCCAGGGAGGAGCGCAGGAAGCTGGTGGAGGAGATCAGCGAGACCGTTGGCCTGACGCCCTATCTGGACAGAAAGCCGTCCAAGCTGTCCGGCGGACAGAGACAGCGTGTGGCCCTGGCCAGGGCCATGGTGAAGAAGCCCAAGGTGTTCCTGATGGACGAGCCGCTGTCCAACCTGGATGCCAAGCTGCGGACCCAGATGCGGGTGGAGCTGATCCAGATGCACGAGCGTTTAAAGACCACCTTTGTGTATGTGACCCACGATCAGATGGAGGCCATGTCCATGGGGGACAACATTATCCTGATGGATAAGGGCGTGATCATGCAGCGCAGCACCCCCACCCAGATGTATCAGAATCCGCAGAATGTCTACACCGCAAGATTCATCGGCACTCCGCCCATGAACATCCTTCAGGGGGCCTTAAAGGACGGTTTCCAGCTGGGCTTCAGGCCGGAGCGGGTGATGTTTGAGAAGCCGGAGAACGAGGCCAGCCTGAGGCTGGACGTGCACGTGAATACCAAGGAAAATCTTGGCTCCGAGTGTATTTACTCCATGGTCTGTGACTTTGGGAATATCAGCGCCAAATCCCAGGAGGATGTGGCGGAGCGGGATATTCCCATCTATATCCGGTACAGCAATCTATACATATTTGACGGGGACTCTGTCCGGGCTGCATTTGACGAGGCTGTCATGGAGCAGGTGGGGAAACTGAATGCAGGGACAAAAGGGGGCGATGATTGATGGCGGGTAAGAAGGAAATGTTCCACGATCCCAACCAGCAGCGGTTCGCCAACTTAAAGGGCTTCTCCCTGGTGGCGCCTGCGGTGTTTCTGATCTCACTTTTTACAGTTTATCCCATTTTGTTTACCATGTTCTGGGCGTTCCATTCAGGCAACCTGATCTCGCCTGACAGCAAGTACGTGGGCATGAACAACTTTAAGTATCTGTTCTCCACTCCCAGCTTCATCAAGGTGCTGATGAACACCATTTTCTACAGCGTGGTGGTGGTGCTGCTGACCATCGCTGTGTCAACGCTGCTGGCGGTGTGGCTCAACGGGAAGCTCCACGCCAGGTTCAACGGGTTTGTGCAGGCGGTTATCTTCACGCCCCATATCATTTCCCTGGTCTCCGTGTCCATGGTGTTCCTGTGGCTCTTCGACGCCCAGGTGGGCTTCCTCAACTCCATTATCACCGCCATGGGATTCAAGGCCTTTCCATTTTTTACCAATCCCCGGACCTCGCTGTTTTCCCTGGTGCTGGTGATGGTGTGGAAGCAGGCGGGATATTACACCCTTCTGATCATGGCTGCCCTTCAGGGGGTTCCCAGGGAGATCTATGAGGCGGCGTCCATTGACGATGCGCCGGCCTACAAGACATTTTTCAGGATCACCCTGCCCATGATCTCGCCAACCCTGTTCTTTGTGTCCATCACAGCCACCATCTCGTCCTTCCAGATCTTTGACGCGGTGAACCTGATCACAGGAGGCGGACCCATGAACTCCACCAACACCCTGGTGTACTACATTTATGAGCAGACTTATAAGTTCGGCAAGCTTGGAACAGGAAGCGCAGCCAGCCTGCTGCTTCTGATCCTGGTGGGCGTGCTCACGTTCCTGTACTTTAAGGTGCTGGAGAAGAAGGTCCACTATCAATAGAAAGAGGTGAAATTTATGAATCACGGCGCTAAAAATGTGGTGGTCCGGATCTTTGACCTGGTTATGAAACGCCTGCTGGTGGTGATCATGGTATTTCCCTTCTACTGGATGGTGATCACGGCTTTTAAGACACAGAAGGAGTCCATGATCTTCCCGCCCACCCTGATCCCCAGCACCATCACGGCGGAGAGCTTCGGAACGGTGCTTCAGAAGATCCCCTTCGGCCTGTTCTTCAAAAACTCGCTGATTATTGCCCTCAGCGTGGTGCTGCTGCAATTTATCGTGGTGGTGCCCGCGGCTTACGGGTTTGCCAAATACAATTTTAAGTGCAAGAACCTGTTCTTCGCATTTGTACTGCTGGGGTTCATGCTTCCGCAGCAGATCACATTTGCCCCGTCCTATCTGATGTTCAACAAGATGGGACTGTTAAACAGTTACGCGCCCATGGTCATTCCATTTATTGGAAATGCCTTCGGCATCTTCCTGCTGCGCCAGTATTTCCTGCAGATACCACAGGAGATCATTGAGGCGGCCAGGCTGGACGATGCCAGCGAGTGGAAGATCATCGTGCGGATCATGATCCCCATGGCCAGGACGGCCATCTCATCCATTGGGCTGTTAAGCTTTATCTCATCCTGGAACTCCTATTTCTGGCCTCTGGTTATGACCAGCAACAATACGTTCAGGACCCTGCCCATTGGAGTCACCCTGCTGACCGGCTCTGAGGGGGCCAGCCAGTGGCCCATTGTCATGGCGGGCAACCTGATGATGGTGCTTCCCATTTTGGCTGTGTATGCATTTGCCAGCGGCAAGATCCGCAAGGCCTTTGTGTATTCGGGAATCAAGTAGAAGGTATGTACAGCAACGATTTCACTATATAATGAAGGAGGAAAATTCATGAAAAAAAGTACATTGAGAGCAGCGGCGCTGGTCATGGCAGGAGCCATGAGCGTGGGGGCAATGGCAGGCTGCGGCAGCAGCAATACCGGGTCAGGGACCCAGGCGGGGGGACAGACTTCTGCCCAGGCGGCTGGATCTGAAGCGGCTGGATCTGAGGGGGCGGGTTCCCAGGCGGCCGGCGGGGAGGAACGGGTTCAGGTGTCCTTCTGGGAGGGCTTAAAGGGGTCCCATCTGGAGAACATTGAGAAGATTGTGGCGGATTACAACGCCTCACAGGACAAGGTGTGGGTGACCGTGTCCTACCAGGGGGATTACAATGAGACGGCCGCCCAGGCCCAGACCGCGCTGGCGGCGGGCAACCAGCCCAACCTGTGCCAGCTGGAGGTGTCCAGGATTAAGCCCTTCTATAACACCGGGAAGGTGTTGGATTTAAAGACATTTGCGGAGCGGGACGGCCTTGATTTAACTTCGTTCTACGAGGGCCTGATGAGCTTCTCCTACGATGAGAGCGGCGCCCTGGCTTCCCTGCCTTTTAACCGTTCTACCTACATCATGTACTACAACAAGGATATGTTCAAGGAAGTGGGCCTGGACCCGGAAGCACCCCCAACAACGTGGGAGGAGCTGAAGGACTGCGCGGCCAAGCTGTCCGTGGAAGGCTCCCGGTGGGGCTTTGCAATCCCCGCAGACGGTATGTTCCTGGAGAGCCTGGTGTTCCAGTGCGGCGGAACCTCTTTAAATGCGGACGGTACGGACATTGGATTTAACAACGAGGCGGGTATCGAGGCAGTTGATTTCCTGAAGGGAATGATGCAGGACGGGTTGATGAAGACACCGGCTGGAGAGGATTACACCAGCTTTGACTCCTGCAGAAATGATTTTATCGGCGGAACAGTGGGCATCATCTACTCCTCCTCAGGGGACATCAACTATCTGACGGAGAGCACGGAGTTCGATCTGGGCGTGGCCATGCTTCCGGCCAACAAGGAACAGGGCGTGGGAAGCGGCGGAGCCAATATCGTGATGTTCGAGGGCTTCTCCGAGGAGGAGAATGAGGCCACATGGGATTTCGTGAAGTACCTCTGCGATCCTGAGGTGGCGGGCAAGTTCGCCTCCCTCACCGGCTATCTGCCCACCAGCCCGGCAGCGGCTGAGAGCAAGGCGTTTGAGGCGATTATAGCAGAGAACCCGGCCTACCAGGTTCCCTGTGATATGCTGAACTACGTGAAGGAGCGCCCCTATCATCCATACTATACTGAATACTACTATGATGTGCTTAACGATGCCATCAGCCAGATCCTTCTGGACCCGTCCTATACCGGTGAGGTTGCGGTGAAGGATATCTCCGACCGTGCCAAGCTTCTGCTGAACCAGTAAGGCATACCGCGGCAGCTGCCAGGCGGCTGCCGCTATTTTAAACAAAAATGAGGGACAATATGCTGAAAAGAGGAATTTTAAATCCGGATATAGCCCGCCTGCTGGCGGAGACGGGACACATGGACACCATTGTGGTCAGCGACGCGGGGCTGCCCATGCCCTGCCAGGTGGAACGCATTGACCTGGCGTGGAAGGAGAATGAGCCGCGGTACATTCCGGTGCTGAAGGCGGTGCTGGAATACATGGTGGTGGAGAAGGCGGTGCTGGCGGAGGAGCTGCGGACAGTCAGCCCGGATATTCACAGGGAAATATTGGAAATACTGCCGGAGGGGCTGCCTGTGGAGTATGTGCCCCACACTGCATTTAAGGAGCAGACGAAACAGGCAAGAGGGATCATCCGCACCGGGGAGTTCACCCCCTATCCCAGCATTATCCTGGTGGCAGGCTGCGCGTACTAAATGCGGGGTACAAAATAAATCAGCGGACAGGAGAGGAAATGATGAACAATCAGGAGATTTTGGCAAGGGTAGACCATACGTTATTAAAACCATATTCCACGTGGGAGGACATCCGGCAGATCTGTGAGGATGCAGTTGCCTATAAGACCGCCACGGTGTGTATTCCGCCAAGCTTTATCAGCCGGATTAAAGAGGCTTACGGAGACCGGCTGGCCATCTGCACGGTAATCGGCTTCCCGCTGGGCTACCAGGTGACTGAGGTCAAGGCAGCCGAGGCCAGGAAAGCCCTTGAGGACGGGGCGGAGGAGATCGATATGGTGATCAACATCGGAGCGGCAAAGGAAGGCCGGTTCGATGCGGTTACCCGGGAGATCAGGACCCTTAAGGAGACGGTGGGGGACCATGTGCTGAAGGTGATTATAGAGACCTGTTACCTGACGGATGAGGAGAAAATCGCGCTGTGCCGCTGTGTGACTGAGGCCGGAGCCGATTACATCAAGACCTCCACCGGCTTCGGAAGTGCCGGCGCCAACCTGGCGGATGTCAAGCTGATGCGGGCAAATGCCGGCCCCCAGGTGAAGGTAAAGGCAGCGGGCGGAATCCGCAGCGTGAAAGACATGGCGGACTTTCTGGAGGCTGGAGCTGACCGTCTGGGGACCAGCTCTGCTATTGCGCTGATTAAAGGGGAGGGGACATCCGGCTATTGACACCTGCCCTGCCAGGTGTCCCGCTCCTTAAAACGGCGGTGCAGGCTGTTGAGGACCAGCCGCTTGTTGCCGCTCCACAGAGGGGCGATCAGCAGAGACTTGGGACCATCGCCGGTCAGGCGGTGGATGGTCAGGTCCTGCGGAAGGATTTCCACACAGTCAATCACAAGATCAATGTATTCCTCCATGGTGGGGACAAAAAAGGGATGGGACCGGTAGTAAGAAGCCAGGTCCGTCCCTTTTAGAATGTGGAGCAGATGCAGCTTGACCCCGTCTGCCAGGCCCTCTTCGGAGCGCATGCCCAGGTAGCGGACTGACTCCATGATTTTCTGCCTGTCCTCTCCGGGAAGCCCCAGAATCAGGTGGACGATTACTTCCAGACCCGCTGCCTTCAACCGGCGGCAGGCCTCCTCGAATACGGGCAGCTCGTAGCCGCGGCGGATCAGCCGGGCAGTGTCCTGGTGTATGGTCTGCAGGCCCAGCTCCACCCACACCGGCTTTATGCGGTTCAACTCCCCCAGCAGTTTTACTGTTTCATGGGGCAGGCAGTCCGGTCTGGTGGCGATGGACAGGGCGGCAATATCCGGATGTTCGATGGCCTGAGTGAAGAGAGCGCGCAGGCGGGGGAGCGGGGCATAAGTGTTGGAG
>URUZ01000375.1 GCA_900551225.1 uncultured Clostridium sp. | reverse complement strand
CAGCGCAAGTGCAAAACCTTTTCTCATTTTCTTCATATTATATTTTCCTCCTTAAATAGTTTTCAGATTTCCATTGCCGTCAAACTCCCACTCTTCCGGTTCTCCAATGATCTCGATGGCGGGATTCTCCCTAGCCTCATCCAGCAGCGCCTCGGAGATCTGGATCTCCTCCACATGCATGGTATCCCTGATGCGGATGACTCTTGGATTCTCCTTGTCAATCTCATTGCAGGTTCTCACACCCAGCTTTACGGCGGTCCTGTCGTTCTCTGTCACAAAGGGGATCTTGACCACCTCCAGCACTGTGGACGTCACTGCGTTTGGATAGGTCTCATCCATATCCATATCTTCCACAATTCTCCTGGTGGTAATGTCCGCCATGCCGATTCCATTGGCATTGTGGTGGGTGGCTTCCGTCAGGCCCAGCACTACAATCCTCTGGGTGTCAATCCCGCCGCTGGCGGTTCTGGGGCAGGCAAACCGGCCGGTTATGTTGGGGTCCATTCCGTCACCGCTGATATCTTTTCCGATCCGGTCCACTACAAGCACATCAATATGATCAAAATAGATCCTGCCCATCCGGCTCTTGGCTTCCGTCAACAGCCCCGGTTCCTGCTCCCAGATTTCATCAGGCGTCAGCGCCGCTACTTTGCAGGTCTGATCAAATGCATTTTCAATCATCCCAACACCGAACAGGATCTTCGTATTGTCAAATATCACTCTGGCCACCTCGGGCATCAGACGGCCCATATTGTCAAATCCCGACTCATGGACCTGCTCCGCGCCGTGCTGCTTGCCCATTCCGATCACAGCCATTTTCATCAGGCCGCTTTCATAGGGACCGCGGAAGGCGGTATGGGCCTTGATTCTGCCGCAGAGGATGATTCCATCGGCCTCATAGGCGTATTTATCCACAAATACCGGCTTGCCGTCGGAGGGCCTCACCCCCACCTGCACGGTGTCCATGGTGGCCAGAATGGGGCAGCCCACATACTCCTGGGTCACTCCGTAGGATTCGATAATCTTCCTCTGCCCCTGGGCCGTGGCTCCCCCATGGCTTCCCATGGCGGGGAATACGAAAGGCTCGGCCCCCCGCTCCTTCAGGAATTCGGCAATGGTTTTCGTGATCAATGCCACATTGGCCACCCCTCGGCTCCCTGATGTGATCCCGATGCGCATCCCCGGCTTCACGGTATCTGCCACCGCGCTGCGTTCCAGCTGCTGCCTCACCACTCCTGCCAGGGCTTCGGCAGCAATATGGGAGGGATCGAACTTCTGCCGGATCTTAATCATCCGCGGCAGTTTAACATCTTCACAAAATTTTGTTACCAGATTATTCTTCGTTACATCAAGCATCTCTTCACCTGACTTTCTTTAATCCGCGTTCCCGCCGCCTGGGCGTTTCGCCACCAGGGCGTCCTCGCCGCCAGCGCGTTCTCACCGCCAGCGCGTTTCGCCGCCGGCGCGTCCTCGCCGCTAGGGCGTTTTGCCTCCGGGGCGTTTCGCTGCCAGCGCGTCCTCATCGTTTGAATATCGCTTCACCGGAGCGTTTTCACCACGCTGCGGGCCATCTTAAGGAGCATCCCCACCTCGCTGTCGCAGCTGATCACATTCATCCCCGTATCCCTGCACTTCTGGATCACAGCGGTGTTGCTGGTGATAATGCCGGAGGCCTTCCCCAATCTGCCCGCGGCCTCTGCCACAGCCTGTACCGCCTTCTCCATGGAAGGAGCGGAGAAATCACCGGGAACCCCCAGGTCAATGGACAGGTCGTTGGGTCCGATCACGATTGCATCAATTCCCTCCACTGCCGCAATCTGCTCCATATTGTCCAGAGACTCTCTCGTCTCAATCTGCGCCAAAATGATGGTTCTCTCATTTGCCGTCTTAAAATACTCCTCCAGCCTGGGCGGATCATAGTTGGTATGGGCTCTCTGGGTGGAGGCGCCCCGGTGCCCCAGCTGGGGATATTTGGCGTAATCTACAATCTGCATGGCCTCAGCGGCGGTGTTCACCATGGGCACCAGCAGGCCGTCGGCTCCCATATCCAGCACCTTGGTAATCACCCCTCTGTCAATGGTGGGGATTCTGACAATCACCGTGATATCCACCCCGTTTGCCACGGAAACCATGGCCGCCAGCTGGGAATAATCAAAATACCCGTGTTCACAGTCCACAATCAGGTAGTCAAAACCAGCTGTTTTGAAAATCCTGGCCAGGTTGGGACACGCCACCTCGGATATCATGGTTCCCAGCACCTGCTCCCCGTCCCTCATCCTCTGTTTCATCGTTTTCACATCGTTCACACTCCTGTCTTTATCTTTAATGTCAGAGAACCAGCTCTGTCTTGTCATCCAGGCCCTTGCAGATTCCATTGCAGCAAAGGGCCATTCTGTACAGTCCCGCCAGCGCCTCATCGTCACGGGCGGACAACCTGCAGGGGCAGCCCATCACCTCTTCAATGATCCGGATCAGCTCCGGCCGTTTTAGGGAAACCCCGCCGGAACACACCACGCTGTTCATGGTTTCATTCCGGGCCAGTATCCCCAGATTCTCTTTATAGGTCTGGGCCATATTGTAAAACGCTGCCGAAAACAATGTATTTAAATTCAGGTTATTCTGTGTGATGCCCCGGATCTCTCCTCCGTCCAGCTTCTGCGGGGCAGCGTAGAAGCTCATATCAACGCTGATTCCCTGGGCATTGTTCACAAACTGCCTCTCAAATGCCGACCAGAACTCTCCGATACTGACCGGTCTGCCGGTCAACAGCTCCGCGCTCTGGGTAATAAACCGGACCAGTACATCCAGCCCCCTTCCCGCAGGCATGTTGGAGACCGTCCGCAGGATTCTGCCCTCAAAATAGGGCCTGTTCTCATAACCGCCGGGGCAGAATTCCCGGGAGATCATGGACACCTGGCTGGCCGTTGCAATATTGATCAGCCCATCTCCTGGCCTGGGCATGGAGCCAAGCACCGCGATCTGCTGGTCTCCGTAATCAGGATATACCTGGATTGTCAGCCCATTGACCGTATAGTTGCCGCAGGAGTCAAAATCTGTCCTGGACAGCCCCGGAAGCCGGATCTGTTCAAAACCGGCCCTCCTCAGCATTTCCACGGACCAGCACCTGCGCCTTACGTCCACCAGCCCCCAGGGCGCCGCATTGGTAATATGGCAGATGTTGTTGCCGGTCAGCTGTTCAATCACATAGGAACCCAGGGTGTAAAGTGTTCCGTCTCTCGGCATGGACGGATTCTCATCCAGCATTGTATACAGGTTGCAGAGTCCCAGGGACGGCTTGATGTACACGCCGCAGTCCGCCATGTCCGCCTCGGAGAACTGCTTCTGCAGATATCCAAGATATGTATCCTGCTCCGGTCTTTTGTGCAGGCACCGCATATCCTGCCATGAGACATATACCGGTTCCTCCGTCTCCTCCGTCACATAGATAAAACCGTGCATCTGGGTGGAAATAAGAAGGGATGTGAGATCCCGGTACTTTCCGCTCCCTTCGTCCAGAAGCGCCTTCACCGTATCCACAAAGCAGCGGGCTGGAACCTCAAAAAGCAGTTTGTCCTCATGTATTCTTTTTGACGAAGATATGGTCTTTTTTTCGTCTAAAACTTGCCCATTTTCCAGATCCAAAATTGCCGACTTCACAAAGCTGCTTCCCAGGTCAATTACCAGTGCTTTCATTCCATCCCTCTTTTTGGTTATTTTTACATATATTTCGTGGTACTAATCAATGTTTTGTGCAATTTCTATACGGCCGATTATAACAGCCCGAAAACTGTTAGTCAATATTTTTATTATAATTTTATCATTTTTAACACTTTTGAGTAACTATTGATCATATTTATTTTTCTAAAGATGATTTATTTTTTCAATCGCCTTGATTTCTACAGCTTTCATACATTTTTGAAACATTTCTATCCTATCAAACAATTTAAGATCTTCCTGCAGCTGATCCCTCAGCGACTGGCCGAATACCATTCTGAGCGCCGTTCCCATATTGATCTTGCAGGCGCCGCTGTCAATCAGCTTTCTTAAATCCTCATCCGCCACCCCGGTGGAGCCATGGATCACCAGAGGGATCTTCACTACCTGGCTGATCTGCCTTAAGAGGTCAAACTGGAGGTCCACTCCCTGGTGCTCCATCCTGTGTACCGTCCCCACAGCCACAGCCAGGGCATCCACCTCCGTCTGCTCCACGAAGCGCCGCGCCTCCCCAGGATCAGTGAACCGGCTCTGGGCGCTGGCGTTATCGCTGTACCCCACAGAACCGATCTCCGCCTCAACGCTGACCCCATAAGGCCGCGCCAGGGCAACCGCTGCCCTGGTGATCTTCACATTCTCGTCAAAGGGCAGCTGTGAACCGTCAATCATGACGGAGGAGTAGCCCCAGGCCACAGCTTCCCGTATCTTCTCCAGCTCCGTGGCATGATCCAGATGCACACACACCGGGACCGCCGCCTCCCCGGCCAGAGCCAGAAGCATTTTGGCCAGAACAGGGATTCCCATATGGCCCACCGCAACCTTGTTGGTCATCAGGACCACCGGTTTTTTAGTGATTTCTGCCGCCCGGATCACTGCCACCGCGTCCTCGTATCCGAATACATTAAATGCCGGCAGCCCGTATCCCCCGGCAATGGCAATGCGGGCCGCCTCTGTTAAACTGCAAAGCATATCATTCCTCCTGCCAAAATCCTCTATTGCGCGACCGCAATCATTTCCCCATACAGCTCTTTCTCCTTGGCGATGAACGCAGTGATCTCCTCCAGTTTGGGCATATCCGGGGAGCAGCCATGGCTGGCCACCAGCATGGAGGCGGAAGCGCTGCCGTATTCCAGGCATTTCATGATGTCCCATCCATTTAAAAGCCCGTTCAAAAAGGCGCTGCCGTATCCATCCCCGCCTCCTGTGGATTTAATGGCATCCACTGGGAATGGCTTGATGCTGTAGGAGCCTTCGTCCTTGACATAGGCGGTGGACCCCTGTTTTCCGTGTTTAATCACCACAATCCCGGCGCTCTCACCGAACCAGCGCTCCGCGATCTCCCTGTCGGTCATCTCACGGCCCAGCAGGGCATCGGTTTTCTCGAATTCTTCTCTGGAGCCCATGATAATATCCGCATTCTGGGCAGCCAGGGTATAGTAGATTGCTATCTCATCATCCGTTTTCCAGGTATATGGCCTGTAATCCACATCGAAAATGATCACAGTCCCATGTTTCTTCGCCAGGAAAACCGCCTTCAGCGCTGCTTCCCGGGATGGGCTGGCCGCCAGGGCCGTGCCGCTGACCACAATCATCTTAGCGCTCTTTATGTACTCCTCAGACACGTCCGCGGATTCCAGCTGGAGATCCGCCACGTGATCCCTGAACATAATCAGGCCGCACTGATCCCTGCTGATTACCTCTGTAAACGCCAGGCCCATGGACTCGCCGTGTTTCGCCCGGACGATGTTGGAAACGTCGATGCCCTCGGCCTCGAATACCTGAGTGCAGAAATCCCCCATCTGATCATCAGATATGCAGCCGATGAATCCCACCTTGCAGCCAAGCCTGGCCATGCCAACCGCAATGTTGGCCGGGGACCCTCCCACATACTTCTTAAAATTGTCGCACTGGGGCCACGGCTTAAAATATTCCACCGGATTAAAATCCAGGCAGATTCTCCCAATGGGGATCACGTCCAGCTTCCGGCTGTTATCAAACTGAATCTTACTCATAATCTCTGTCCTTTCCTGTTTAAGTCAGATGGTTCCGTCCCATGTGCTGACCGTTTTCCTGGCGCTCTCTTCCTCGTCAAACCACCTGGTGGTGACAACCTTGGTCTCCGTGTAGAAACGGTAACCGTCCTTGCCCAGGCAGTGCAGATCACCGATAAAGGAATTCTTATGTCCGGAGAATGGGAATACCCCGATGGGCACCGGAATCCCTACGTTGACGCCCACCATGCCGCCGTCCGTATGTCTGGCAAATTCCCTGGCATAGTGTCCGTTCTGGGTGAAGATCACAGAGCCGTTGGCAAAGGGGTTGCTGTTCATCACTTCCAGGCCCTCCGCGAAATCCTTCACGCGCTTCACGCAGAGCACCGGCCCGAAGATTTCAGAATCCCCCACCGTCATACCGGGCTTAACATGGTCAAATATAGTTGGCCCCACATAG
>URUZ01000374.1 GCA_900551225.1 uncultured Clostridium sp. | reverse complement strand
GGCAGTGGGAACCCACCGTGCCATGAACCGCAGGGAGCAGATTGAGTTCTTCGGAGGGGATATTCCGGAGGAGGCATATCTGTACCACGACTGGCGCACCGACACAGTGGAGGTGGGCGTGGTTCCTGGGGATTTTGTGCGGGAAGTGACAGGCGGCAGATGCTGCCAGGACATCCCCACAGAGGTGGACCGGCGCCTTGTGGACGGAACCTATGATCTGATCTTCTCCGTGGGCCAGGTGGTTCCCCATGAGGTGGTGGGTATGGCCAACTACAGCAAGAATATCCTGGTGGGCCTGGGCGGCCGCCAGATGATCAACGAGAGCCACATGATCGGCGCCCTGTGCAACATGGAGAGAATCATGGGCAATACAGACACGCCGGTGCGCAGCATTCTGGACTACGCGGAGGAGCATTTCCTGGGAGATGTTCCCCTGATCTACATACTGACCGTCACCACAGAGGAAGCGGGCAAAACGCAGCTTCACGGCTTATACGGCGGGGCCTCAAGAAGCATATTTGAACATGCTGCAAAGCTGGCCCGGACCTGGAACATAACCCAGGTGCCGGAGCGGATGAAAAAGGTGGTGGCCTATCTGGAGCCGGGGGAATTTTCCTCCACCTGGGTGGGGAATAAAGCCGTCTACCGTACCAGGATGATGATTGCCGATGGAGGAGAGCTGCTGGTGATTGCACCGGGGCTGAAGCATTTTGGGGAAAATGAGGAGGTGGACCGGCTGATCCGCAGATATGGATACCGTGGAACCGCCCACACCATGAAGCTGGTGGAGGAGGGCGTGTTCTCCGATGCGGCCATGGTGCCGGCCCATATGATCCACAGTTCCTCTGAGGGACGTTTTACCATTACCTATGCAGTGGACCCGGATATGATGACCCGGGAGGAGATTGAGGGCGTGGGCTACGGATTCATGGAGGCCGCCCAGGCCCTGGAGCGCTATCCCGTGGACCGGCTGAAGGACGGCCTGCAGATTATGCCCGATGGGGAGGAGATCTATGTGGTGAAAGCGCCTGCCCTGGGGCTGTGGAGAGCGGCTGAATAGATAGAAAGGGAAATGCCTTAGGGCATTTCTTTATCCTGTATGGAAACGTTTTTATATATTTCCATAAATAGCGAAATATTTTTCATATCAGAATGAAAAAACTGCTTAGTATTCACAGGGAAATCAAAACTAGACATGAAACACACAATATATACAATTGTGAAGGATCATAGATATATGTGTAAAATAACGACTATATGTTAAGAATGTGTGAAAATAATGTTTAATATTAACAAATCATATTGACAGACATCATACAATATGGTAATGTATATTGCAAGTGATGTAAAAACGTTTCCACACAGTGTTTTCATGCAGCATCTTAGGAGGAATGATACATATGGGTATGTTCGATTTAACAGGTAAACGGGCCATTGTAACAGGCGCAGCTTCAGGGCTGTCAAAGGGAATTGCAGAGGGGCTGATGGAGGCCGGGGCCTCGGTTGTCATCATCGACATTTCCGCCCGCACGGGGGAGGCGGCCGCAGAGTTCTGCCGCCGCGGTTTTAAGGCATACGGGGTCCAGGCGGACCTGGGGAACAGGGAGAGCCTTGATGCAGCCTTTGACCAGGCGGTGGGACTGCTGGGAGGAGGCCTGGATATTATGGTTCCGGCGGCGGGAATCCAGCGCAGGAGCAGATCAGAGGAATTTTCCATGGATGACTGGGACGCGGTTTTGAATATCAATCTCTCCGCAGTATTCCGGCTCTGCCAGCTGGCGGGGCGCCTCTTCCTGAAACAGAAGAGCGGCAAGATTATCAATATAGCGTCCATGCTCAGCTTCTTCGGCGGCTACACCGTGCCGGCCTACGCGGCCAGCAAGGGCGGGGTGGCCCAGCTGACCAAGGCGCTGTCCAACGAATGGGCGCAGTACGGAATCAATGTGAACGCCATTGCGCCGGGGTACATGGACACCCAGATGAACACAGGGCTGATTGCGGATGAGGCCAGAAATGCCCAGATCACGGCCAGGATACCGGCCAGGCGCTGGGGAACGCCCGAGGATATGAAGGGAACGGCGGTATTCCTGGCCTCGCCTGCCTCGGACTACCTGAACGGGGCGGTTATACCTGTGGACGGCGGGTATCTGGGCTGCTGATCATCACTGTCACTGCGAAATGATCCGGAGTCTCCGGAACTTATAAAACCAAAAGGAGAAGAGATTATGATGAAAAAAATGGGAGCACTTATGTTGGCGGCGGTTATGGCATTGTCCCTGGGGGCCTGCAGTTCCGGCTCCAAGACAGCGGATGCGCCGAAGGCTGAAACACAGTCATCGGGGGCCGCGGGCGCGGGAGAGGCGGGTACAACCGTGGCGGACGCGGCCAAGGAAGCGGTGGGGGAGGGAACACCTCTGAAGGTGGGCGTGTCCATGCCCAACCTGACCAACGTATTTTTCCTGCAGATCCAGAAGGGGATGGAGTCATCCCTCACAGGGCCTGACGATGAGGTGATCATCATGGACGCCAACGGCGACCAGAACAAGCAGATGAACGATGTATCGGACATGATCAACCAGGGCTGCAATGTGATCGCCCTGTCCCCCATCAACTCTGACGGCGTCCGCGCCACCCTGGAGGCCTGCAAGGAGGCAGGCGTCCCTGTAATCGCCTTTAATGTGGGGACCAAGAACCCGGAGCTGGTGGCCTCCACCATTGTATCAGACAATGAAGAGTCAGGCCACATGTGCGCCAGAGCACTGGCTGAGGCCCTGGGCGGTAAGGGAAAAGTGGTTGAGATCACCTTCAGCACCACCACAACCTGCTATCAGCGCCAGAAGGGCTTTGAGGACGAAATAAAGGCCAATTATCCTGATATTGAGATCCTTCAGAGCAAGGATGTGGAGAAGGCAACCGCAGACTACTCACAGCCCATTATGGTTGACTTCATCAATGCCAACCCTGAGCTGGACGGCGTGTTCACCATCAATGATCCCACGGCCAGGGGAGCTATTGCGGCCCTGAAGGAAGCCAACATGATCGACAAGGTGAAGGTGGTATCCGTGGACGGTTCCGATGAGGGCAAGGGCTTTATCCGCGCAGGCGAGATGGTGGCTTCCGCTGCCCAGGACCCTGAGGGCATCGGCCGCAACGTGGTGGAGACGGGCTACAAGTTAATCAAGGGGGAGGAAGTGGAGCATGAGATGATCATGCCCATGACCATCATTGATTCCACCAATGTAGATCAATAACTGACAACGGACGGCGGGGCGGAAGTTTCTGCCCCGCCTTTTTAACCGAGAAAAGGAAGTGATTCGATGCCGGGTGAATACTTGTTAGAGATGGAGCACATTGAGAAGGCCTTTGGTTCCAATGTAGTGTTAGACGATGTATGTATCAAGATCCGGGCCGGGGAGGTCAGGGCTCTGATGGGGGAAAACGGCGCGGGGAAATCCACGCTGATGAAGATCCTGGGCGGCATATACCGCGGGGACAAAGGAAGCATAAGGATCAACGGACAGCCTGTGAAGATCGAGACAGTGGACGACGCCCGCTCCCAGGGGATCAGCTTCATCCACCAGGAGATCAGCAACATCCAGGAGATGACCATCGCGGAGAACATTTTCCTGGGAAGAGAACCCAAGAACTCCCTTAAAATGGTGGATTACCGGAAGATGAGGACAGAGGCCCAGAAAGCCCTGGACTCCCTGGAGCTGGGACTGGACGCGGGGCGGCTGATCAGGGGGCTGTCTGTGGCCCAGCAGCAGATGGTGGAGATATCCAGGGCGGTCAATGAGGGCGCCCGCATCCTGATTCTGGATGAGCCGACGGCTTCCCTGTCCAGCAGTGAGGTGGAGAACCTGTTTAAACAGATTAAACGTCTGAAGGACCAGGGGGTGGCCATGATCTACATATCCCACCGCATGGAAGAGACCTTCCGGGTCTGCGATTCTGTAACCGTACTGCGGGACGGCAAGTTCATTGGAACCAGGAACACGGCCGAGACCTCTGAAAATGAGCTGATCAGCATGATGGTAGGCCGGGAGTTCGACAACATGTACGGCAACGCCATGGCTGTGGGCGGGGACGTGATCCTGGAGGTAAAACATCTCACCACGGACAAGGTCCGGGACATCAGCTTTACGCTGAAAAAGGGGGAGATACTGGGATTCTCCGGCCTGGTGGGGGCCGGGCGCACGGAGCTGGCCCAGGGGCTGTTTGGGATTGATCCCATACGGTCCGGGGAAGTGTGGCTGGACGGGGCAAAGCTGGCCATTAAAAGCCCTGAGGATGCCATCAGGGCCGGAATCATGCTGGTGCCGGAGGAACGCAAAGCCCAGGGGCTGTTTCTGGGACACAGCATTGCGTCCAACCTGACATTCCAGGTGCTGCCCCAGTTTATCAGCCGTCTCAGGGTTGATAAAAAGAAGGAGCGGGCCATTGTGGATGAATTCAAACAGAAGCTGTCCATCAAGATGGAGTCCGTGGAACAGACCGCAGGGGAGCTCTCAGGGGGCAACCAGCAGAAGATTGTAATCTCCAAGTGGCTGGCGGCCGCGCCCAAGGTGCTGATTATGGACGAACCCACAAGGGGAATCGACGTGGGGGCCAAATCCGAGATCTATAAGCTGATGCACAGCCTGGCGGCAGAGGGAGTATCCATCATCATGATCTCCTCAGAGCTTCCGGAGATTATCAACAATTCCAGCCGCATCGCCGTTATGCGGGAAGGCCGCCTGGCCGGTGTGCTGGATCAGAAGGAAACAGAATGTTCACAGGAGACGATTATGTCTTATGCAGTAGGAGGAGGTCATCGGGAATGATAAGAGCAAAGAGTCAAAGGGAACAAGTGGAGAGCATCTGGAACAAGAATCCGTTGCTGCTCTGGCTGAGACGGAATTTTGGTTCCATCATCGCGCTGGTATTCCTGTGCCTTGTGCTGGTGGCTTCCACAGAGACATTTATAGCAACCCAGAACCTGCTCAGCGTGCTGCGCAATATCTGCGTCAATGTGCTCATTGCATTTGGAATGACCTGTGTGCTGATCCAGGGCGGAATCGACTTATCCGTTGGCTCCACGGTGGCGGCCTCAGGGGTCATGGCAGTGCAGATGGCCAACGCGGGTATGCCCATTGCGGTGTGCATTCTGGTGGCCCTGCTGTTCGGCGCGGTGCTGGGACTGTTTAACGGCACAGTCATTTCCCACACCACCCTGCCGCCCTTTATCGTCACCCTGTCCACCCAGATCATTGTGAGGGGCGTCAGCTATATCCTCACCGGCGGGCAGCCCACCCAGTGCAACAACGAGGCATTTAACAATCTGGGCACCGGATATCTGCTGGGGGTTCCCATCCCGGTGGTGATTGTTGCCCTAGTGATGGTTGTCCTGTTCTTTATCATCAACCGCACCTCCTTCGGCCGCCATGTCTACGCGGTGGGCGGCAACAAGGAAGCCGCCAGGTTCGCGGGCGTCAATGTGAAATGGGTGCAGATGAGGGTCTATATGATCAGCGGAATCACCGCGGCCCTGGCCGGTATCGTGCTGGCGGCCCGCCTGTATTCCGGCCAGCCCAATGTGGGCGAGGGCTTTGAGCGGGACGCCATCGCAGCCTCTGTGCTGGGCGGCACCAGCTTCAACGGCGGCATCGGCACCCTTGGCGGCACTGTGATCGGCGGTCTGATCATCGGCGTGCTGAACAACGGCATGAATCTGTTAAAGATCAATACATACTGGCAGTACGTAGTAAAGGGCGGAGTGATTCTGGGCGCCGTATATGTGGACTATCTGAAGAAATCCCGCTCATCTAAAAAATAAATGCATCAGGAGGCAATGAACATGAGAATCGCACTAATCAATGAAAACAGCCAGGCATCCAAGAATGAACTGATCTGCGCCACGCTAAAGAAGGTGGTGGAGCCCATGGGCCACACGGTGGACAATTACGGCATGTACAGCGCTGAGGACACGGAGTGGCTGACCTATGTACAGAACGGCATTCTGGCGGCAGTTCTGCTGGGCAGCAAGGCCGCGGACTATGTGGTGACCGGCTGCGGCACAGGAGAGGGGGCCATGCTGGCGCTGAACAGCTTCCCCGGGGTGATCTGCGGCCATGTGTCAGATCCCAGCGACGGCTTCATGTTTGCGCAGATCAACGACGGCAATGCCATCTCCATGCCCTTTGC
>URUZ01000373.1 GCA_900551225.1 uncultured Clostridium sp. | reverse complement strand
GAATAAAAGATGCAGCAGAAATCCCTGAATGGAAACCAGTTAAAAATCATTGCTATGATTGCTATGACAGCAGATCATTTGACATCCGTCTTGTTTCCGAACTATCCAACAGACTGGTGGATTCTGGTTCTGCATGTCATTGGCAGGCTGGCAGCGCCCATCTTCTGGTTCTTTGTGGCTGAAGGGTATCATTACACGCACAACTGGAAAAAGTATGCCGGCAGGCTGCTGGTATTCGCCATCATCGGACATTTTTCCTACAATTTTGCGTTTGGCATCCCTTTTATTCCATTTCAGACGTCTGTCTTTAACCAGACAAGCGTAATATGGGCGCTGTTTTGGGGACTGATCGCACTGGTCGTCAACGACAGTGTGCGGCTGAGACAGTGGCAGAAATCGCTTCTGATTTTGGGCATAACCGCCATCACCTTCTGCGCCGACTGGAGCAGCATTGCCGTGCTGGCGATTCTGCAGATGGGTATAAACCGCGGCAACTTCAAAAAGCAGATGACGAAAATGATGATCCTGGTATCAATATACGCTGCCGTGTATGTCATTTTCATCAACCCTGTGTATGGAATAATCCAGCTGTTCGTCGCGCTCACGATCCCCTTATTGAAAATGTACAACGGGGAGCGTGGACGCTGGAACGGGATGAAATGGTTCTTCTATGCGTATTATCCGCTGCACCTGGTGGTCTGCGGCCTGATCAGAATCGCGCTGCACGGCAGTACCGGCGTGATGATCGGCGGGTGAGGGAACCGGGGTCCGTCAGATAATCCCCTGATTTTTCTCCTCCAGTACGCAGATGGCATGGTACAGAAATTCATTGAGCGGGGTGGGCACGCCCAGCTCTTTGCCCATGCGGACCATGGTTCCGCCGAACATCTCCACCTCTGTCTTCCTGCCCGCCTCAATATCCTGAAGGGTGGAGGTCTTGTTGCCGTAAGGAATATGCTTCAGCACCTCCCGCTGGCTGTCCACATCTGCCTGGCTTAAGCCGATCCCCTTTTTCCGGGCCACGGCGACCACCTCCTGCATCACCAGCTCTCTGACCGCTGTGGCATGTTCACTGACACCGCTCCAGGCCCCAAAGGGAATGCCTAACAGAGCCGCTGTCTGGTTCTCGCTGACATTGCACATATACTTGCGCCAGATGGCCCTCTCCATATCCTCCGGGACCAGGGATTTGATTCCCGCCCGCTCAAACAATTCCTTCACCGCCTGAACCCGGGGAGAGATCACTTGGTTGGCCTTCTCGCCGAATTCCATGTGGGCCACCTCCGGATTGAAGCTGACCTGGTTCCCCTTCATCACCACACTGACCCGCGCCAGGGAATAGATCACGCGCTCCCAACCGTACACACCGGCCACGATGGATTCACTCTCCACACCGTTTAACGGCGCCATAATCACAGTGTCCGGTCCGATCTGCCTGCCCATGTCCTCCAGCGCCTGGGCCAGGCCGGTAAACTTGGTGATGATGATGGCCAGATCCGCATATCCCGTCTCCTCGGCCGGGTCCGTCACATGAAAATGCACCGGCTGCCCATTGATAACCACGCCGTCACGCCGGAGGCGCTCCCTGCGCTCTCCGCCTGCTATAATGCGCAGATTATCTCCCATTACTGTCACCAGGTTTCCCGCAAGATAGCTGCCGATGGCCCCAAGGCCGATCAGGGCGGCTGTTTTGATTTCTCTCATAGTATGCCTCCGCTCTTCTTAAAGTTAGTATTATCATACTCCCCCCGGCGTTAAAAATCAATCATCCCTCTGATGGCAAAACCCATTTTCACTGCCTGCTCTTAAGAAACTGTTCCAGCCGCTCTCCGGGCAGCGGCTTTGAGTAATAGAATCCCTGTATATAGGTAACCTTGGCGGCAGCGATCAGTTCCAGCTCCTGTTCTGTCTCCACCCCTTCCACCACCACATCAATCCGGTTGATATCAGCCATATCGGTTATGGCCTTTAACAGCGCATACTGTTTAAGGGAACCGGTAATCCTCTGCGTCATAGTCCGGTCAATCTTCAGGGCATGAACCGGCAGATTCAGCAGATAATTCAGGCTGCTGAACCCGATTCCAAAGTCGTCCAGGGCAATTCTCATCCCCAGCGCCGACAGTTCCTCCAGTATCCGCTTCGCCTGGTCAATGGATTGGATCAGCACGGTCTCCGTGATCTCCAGCGTGATCCGGCGGGGATCAACTCCTGTTTCCTTAATCTGGCTGAGAATCCTGTCCACGCTGTTTTCCACCAGAAGCTGCTGTACCGACAAGTTGATGCCCATGCTCTCCAAGCCCAGGAGTTCCCCTTTGTCCCGCATAAACGTACACGCCCGGTTCATCACATACTCTCCCACCTGGCCGACCATGCCGTTACGCTCCGCTATATCTATCATCTGGCCCGCCGGTATGTATCCGCCCTTCCCGTCCGGCAGGCGCACCAGGGCCTCAGCCGCAGTAAATCTCCCGCTCTGCTGGTGATACAGCGGCTGATACCACACCTCCAGGGCACTCTCCTCAATGCTCCTCTTCAGGATGTTCAGAATATCCTGCTCCCTGCGCCGGATCTCCCGCAGCGGACCGTTATACACCATCACACCGGACTCTTCCCCATTTAGATAGGACTTGGCATAGTCCACCGCGGCCTGGACACATTCCAGCAGACTCTCGGAAGTTCTGGCATTGGCCGGATAGTCACAGATTCCAATCAATGCATCCAGGGTAAACGTGGAGTCCTTCACCTGAATGGGACGGCCAAAGGCCGCCTGGATACTGAAGACCATCTGGTCCTCCCTGTCACTTTTGTCCGCATGGTCAAAGGAGATTCCCATGAACACATCCCCGTTGATCCGGTACAGGTTGGCGCCGAATATCTGTTTCAGCCTGCAGGTCACCTCCATCAGCAGAGCGTCCCCTGTCATCACGCTGAACAGTTCGTTATATTTGCTGAAGGAGCGGATGTCTATGCCATACAGCCGGAAATGCCGCTTGGGATCATAGGAGATCAGCATTTCCACATCCCGCCGGTATTTCATCCGGTTCCCAATGTTGAATACCGGATCATAGTAAGTGACCTGCTCCACCTGTTTTCTGTACTGGTTGAGCACCTTGGACAGCTCCATCATCTGGGGATCTGTGTATTCGCTGAACTCCACGCCCACATTCCCCTCTGCCAGCTGCCGGCATTTCTCAGTCAGATCATGTATGGGGGATTCCTGGGACAGCTTGCGGTGGTAGCTTTCAGCCAGTTTGCCAAACAGTTCCTCCGCGCATTGGCCGGAAGCCTGACAGGACACATAATCATACCCAGCCTTTAGAAAAATCTTCCGTCCGTCAAACCGGATCTTCCACATCAGCTGCAAAGACAGTCCTTTTGCAAAATCCAGCTTCTGCTCCTCTGCCATGTCCTCATTTACCGCAACCATATATCCAGCCTCAGCCACACGCCCTGCGATAAAGGGGGACTTTATATAATCATTCATGATTCCGGAAATGCTCTTTATATAATGTTCTATTCCCCCGCTCTCCTGTTCTCCTGCTATCAGGGAGTACCGGCTGTATTCTTCAATGGAAAAATAAAACAGGGTGAAGTTTTTGCCTGCTGCTATCCATCTATTAATCTCACGGCAGAAGCCTTCTCTGTTGAAAAATCCCGTCTGCCGGTCCCGCCACCGCAGCCTCTTGTAATACATGCTGCGCCTTAAGAAAATGCACACGCATATAATCAGGGTGGATAAGACGATCCCCAGCAGAAGCGCCGATCCCATGATAATCTGCCGCCGCCGGGCTGAGATCCAGCCCTCTTTCGGCAGAATGCTAAGCGTCCAGTTGGAAGGGAGGGAGAATTCCGTTTTCGCCGCATAGGAATAATCAAGCCCGTAGTTGGAGCTGGCCACAACATCCTTGCTGCCGTCCTCGCTGCTGACCTTCCAGAGATGGTATTCATATCCCAGCTTCTCCAAACGGCCCAAATCCATCTGACTGATCACATACGCCTCATCCAGTGCGATCACAACCTCGCCCCGGTACTCCGTCCCGTCCAGCAATGGCTGCAGAAACAGGAACACGTCCCTGTCCGTGCCCGGCAGCATTACAGGCCCCTCCACAACCGGGGCCTTCACCACCTTTGCCAGTGTATATATATAGGAGAAGTCCTTAAGATCCCTGCCGGCCACCTGATTATAATCTGTATCGGGAAGCGCAATCTGTACCTTATCCCCATTGAATACCAGTATACTCAAGACCGCTTTCTGCCCTAGAATTTCCTCTGCCCTCCACCGAAACCACTGCATATGTTCTTCAATGTCCGGGTCTATCGCCGCAAACTCACGAGCATAATTCAGCTGTTCCTGCAGGGTCAGCTTCAGATTTTCACTGTAGAATTCCAGAAGCCGGTCCGCTTCTGTTCTTCTGACATCCACATACTCCTTCTGAACCATTCTGCCGGCACTCACCGCCAGCAGGCAGATCACAAGTGCTGCCGCTCCGTAGAATGCAAATGCCCTTCTTCTGTCCGTTTTCATATATAACCTCAATCCTGGTAAATCTTATAATACCCTTTACCATTCTGTTTCACAAAATAGAGCGCCTCATCTGCATTGGCAATCATCTGTTCCAGACTGCTGCCCGGCCGCCTCACTGCCACCCCGATGCTGCACTGGACAGGAATGGACTCTGAGACTGTTCCAATATCAGAATGCAGCTGAAGAGCCAGTGCATCCAGCACACTCTTAAGCTCCTCACCATCGTCAATGTCAGTCAGCAGCAGCACAAATTCATCGCCCCCATAACGCCCTACCACGCCGTCATATTTCTTCTCATATTCGCGCAGTACATACCCTATGCTCTTCAGGGCAGTATCCCCCACGTTATGCCCATAAGTGTCATTCAGATGTTTTAAATTGTCCAGATCCACAAAACACAAAGCCGCCTGTTTTCTGTCAGGAACCTTCTTCAGCTGGGCCTCCGCCTGTTTCAGGAATACGGTTCTGGTCACAACGCCGGTCAGGCCATCCGACAGGCCATTGCTTGTCAGGCGGATAATCTCCTTGAAATCCACATTGTCAGGCCGTTCATTCTGATAGATTTTTTTCTCCAGCTCCTGTATGGACTGAACCAGCATATCAACAACCTGTTTCTGCCGTTCCATAAAATGCCGGACCAGCAAAAGGATTAATATGGACAGGACGGCAATCAGCACCCCAATCACCGCAAAACCAGGAGCCACGGTTCGATACACAGACCAGAAATCAATGCTGGTCAGCAGATCCCAGTCCGTATTCTCCACATTGCTGTAGATGGTGCAGTAGAGATTCCCTTCCCTGAAGCTCCAGTAAGAGCCCGACTGTTTTGCCAGCAGTTCCGTCTCCAGCCGGTCTGAGGTCATGGTGAAACTGCGGCCTTCCCGCACATAGTCCAGATATGGTTCCCCATACTGCAGTTCATTGGTGGAGGACATGATCTGTCCGCCGGAACCGATCAAAACAGACTGCACTCCGCTTAGCTGGACCGCTTTCTTCAGAATGTCCACCACATCGTCAAAATAGATGGAACAGAACAGGCAGCCCGTGATCCGGCCGTCCTGCTTCAGGGGGTACGCAACCGTATAGTTCAGCGTCACGCCGTCCGCGCCGGCAGCAAAGCTGTCCGTCACCTGAGGCTCCCCCGTGGAAAACAGCTGCTGCATATACTCCCTGCTGGCCAGACTGGCCGGCTCCTCACCGATGGTATAAACATTGATATCAGAGTCTACAAAACAGATCATCATGTACCCGTATTTATCAGCGATCCTGTCCACCTTGGCCACCTTTTCCAGTGGATCCACCGCGGGGTCATAAAATTCCGGCTGGACTGCCATGGACTCCAGCAGCTTCAGAGATTCATTCACCCGGTTATATACCTGTGCCTCCACGCTCTCATGGGCCGCCACAACATCCCGCTCCATCCTGTTAGTAGACAGAACCGCTCCGCCTGCTGCCACTACAAACATTGTCAGCGCACAGAATAGCAGGATATATTTGATAATCGGGGCATAAGATAATATGTTGACCTGGTCTTTCGCCTGGCGTTTTTTCAGTTTCATGTTCAATTCCTCTCCTGTATCTTGTCTCTCTGCAGCCCGCTATGGGGCCATTTGACGGTTCCCCTCTGTGAATATAGAGGCCAGATTTCTTGGAACCCATACCGTTTAATCA
>URUZ01000372.1 GCA_900551225.1 uncultured Clostridium sp. | reverse complement strand
GGGAATACAACAGATATCACAGCCAGTTCGGGCAGGAGCTGGTGAAGAGCGAACGCATTTTTAACTCCCATGTCCGTTTCGTGGGGGACCGTGTGGCGGCGGTGATTGCAGAGACAGAGGAGATTGCCAGAGCGGCCGTTTCCCTGATCCAGGTGGAATATGAGGAGCTGCCCTATTCCCTGGATATGGAGGACACCCTGTCGGGGCGGATCGACCAGGTACATGAGTCGGGCGCCGTGTTCGAGTGCGGGGAGAAGGTGACGGGGAAGAAGCCCCAGGGACCGGATCTGGTGGAGGTTAAGGCTGTGGCCAATCTGTCCCGCGTAAGCCACATTTGCATGGAGACCCACGCCTGCGTGGCGGATTATGATAAATACAGCAGGGAGCTGACCGTATATTCCCCCAACCAGACTGTATTCGGAATCCGCACGGTGCTGGGTGACTTGTTCGAGATGGACTACAACCATATCCGGGTGATAAAGACCACCATGGGCGGTTCCTTTGGAGCCAAGCAGGAGTGGGTGCTGGAGCCGGTGACTGCTGCGGCTGCCATCAGGGTAGGCCGGCCGGTGCGCCTGGTGTACAACCGGGCGGAGACCACAGTGTCCACCTACGGCCGCTCGCCCATGCATTTTGAGTCGGCATTTACCTTCACCAGAGACGGGCTGCTGCAGGGCGTGGACTGTGAGCTGGACTTAAACGCAGGCGCATACCTGGGCAATTCCGTCAACTACGCCAGAACCGTGGCCCACAAGCTGTTCCGCGGCTACAAGTATCCCTACTGCCGTTTTAACGCCAGGGCGGTCATCACCAATACCATTGTCAGCGGCGCATTCCGCGGCTGGACCTCCCCGGAGGCCACCATCATGTTTGAGCACAACATGAATATGGGCGCCAGGGAGCTGGGAATTGATCCTGTGGAACTTCGGATTAAAAATGTGATGGTTCCCGGTGATGCAGATCCCCTGGGAGATATTCCCATCGGTAATTTTAAGGCCAAAGAGGCGCTGGAACAGGGCCGCGACCATTTTAACTGGGAACAGCGGAAAGCGGAGAACGCCCGGTTCAACCGGGAGAACAGACGCTATAAGCGGGGACTGGGCGTGGCCCTTGGCTCCCACGTCAACGGCTTCTACCCCTCAAAGACAGACTATGCCAGGGTGGAAATGCGCCTGACTGAGACCGGCAGCGTGATCTGCAATCTGACGCTCCACGACCACGGCTGCGGCACGGTAACCGCGTTCCAGATGATCGCCGCCGAGGCCCTGGACCTGCCCCTTGAGAAGGTGACGGTGAAGGAGGGCGACACCCTGTACACCCCCCTGGATGTGGGCTGTTTTTCCAGCCGCACCACCTATGTGATGGGCAGGGCGGTGATAGAGTGCGCCGAGGTGTTCAAGGCGCGTCTGAGACGCCATGCCAGCCAGCTGTCCCATGTTCCGGAGGAGGAGCTGGTGGTAGAGCAGGAGACGGTTCATTCGGTGAAGGACCCGGAGCTGTCCTATACCTGGAGCCAGGTGGCGGACCGTTCCCAGCAGATCCTTATGCAGGAAGTATTTGTGAGCCATGAGTACATACCCCATACCAACCCAGGCGTGGCCGGCGCCCATTTCGCCATGGTGGAGGTGGATACCTATACCGGAATGACCAAGCTTCTGGATTACCTGGCTGTCCATGACATCGGGCAGGCCATCAACCGTGAGATGTGTATTGCCCAGACCCAGGGCGCTGTGATCATGGGAAGCGGCGCGGCCCTGACCGAGCACGTGATGACCAAAAGCAATGGAAAACCCATGGGAAGCATGAAGGACTATCATCTGATCAATTCCTTTGAAGCGCCCAATGTGCGGGTGGAGCTGATTGAGGACGGCGGCACGGAGGGCCCTTACGGGGCCAAGTCCATCGGCGAGGTCTGCCACACACCGGTGACCGCAGCGGTTGTGGGCGCGGTGAATGATGCCCTGGACAGCGATCTTAACAATATTCCGCTGAGCCCGGATGTCATCACCAGTTATTTACAAGAAAGGATGGAAAAAAATGGAACTCACCTTTACGCTTAACGGGAAGCAGCGGACCCTTCAGACGGAGCCGGACAGAAGGCTTCTGGATCTGCTGCGGAATGATTTACATATGACCGGAACTAAGGAGGGCTGCGGGGAGGGCGAGTGCGGCGCCTGCACTGTGATCATTGACGGGGAAGCCGTCCACTCCTGCCTGACCCTGGCCTGCCAGCTGGAGGGCAGGGATGTCATCACCATTGAAGGCCTGGAGGAGAACGGGGAGCTGTCGGCAATCCAGCGCATATTTGTGGAGGAGACGGCCATCCAGTGCGGCTACTGTACCACAGGGATGATCATGAGTGCCAAAGCCCTTCTCATGCACAATGCCCATCCCACAGAGGCAGAGATCCGCACCGCCCTTTCCGGCAATATCTGCCGCTGTTCCGGCTACACACAGATTATCCGGGCCGTCAAACGGTCCGCAGAGGAGGGAGCGTGCTGATATGAGATCACTGATACCAATGACCATGGAAGAACTGCCGGGCTGTCTGGCGCTGATGACAGAGGACAGCAAGATCCTGGGCGGCGGCACAGACCTGACCATCCGCCTGAATATGGGCGCAGCCAAGCCTGACGCCCTGTGCTATCTGGGCAATATCCCGGCTTTGAAGGCAATTGTCACAGAGGCGGACGCCCTTGTGATCGGCGCCTATGCCACCATGACGGCCATTCAGAACCATCCGCTGGTGCAGAGAGACTACCCGGCCCTGATGGATGCAGCCTGCGATGTGGGATCACTGCAGATCCGCAACAACGGGACCATCGGCGGGAATATCGGTAATGCCTCACCGGCCGGAGACCTGATCCCGGTGCTGTACCTTTACGGGGCGGTGATCGAGATCACCGGGCCGGAGGGCGTGAGGACAGCGCCCATTGACCAGGTGATCGCCGGACCGGGCAGGACCAGTCTGGCCTTCAACGAGGCCGTCACCCGGATCATCCTTCCAAAACCGGATTTTCTCAGCTCCTTTGTGAAACTGGGCTTCCGCAAGAAGGTGACCATCTCCCGGATCGGAATTGCCCTTGGACTGAAAATGGACGGCGATTATGTGGAATCCCTGCAGCTGTACGTGGGAGCCATCTCATTGAAGCCCGTGCGCCTGGAGGCGGCGGAAGCGTTTCTGAAGGGGAAAGCAGTCAATGAGAGCAATATCATGGAGATCTCCAGAATGCTCTCAGACCTGATTATGGAGATCACGCCCAAGGAGTTCGACCGGGATTACAAGGTATTTGCAGCCAGGGGAATTGTGCTGGATGCATTTAAACGACTGAAAAGAGATTAGAAAGCTGGAACATGGGATGAGGACAAAGGAAAAGCTGAGGTTCATTATACTGAGCCTGACAGGAATCGTACTGTTTTTTGTACCGGTATACCGGGGCATGATCCCGGTGGTGCTGATTGTTAACTGGATCAAGGGGATCATGGGCGTGCATCTGGAATGGATCTCCGCCGTATCCTGTTTCCTGCTGGCCGCGGAGCTGGCGGGAGGGAAGCTTTTTAAAGTACCGGCGCTGGCCGCGTATTTTAAGGGGGAACGGGTAAGGTGTGTGTTCTGGTCCCTCAGCGCGGTGACCGCTGCGCTGCGCATTTTCCGGGTGCCTTTTCCCTTTATGGAACACCCCCAGATCGGAGGGACAATCCTGACTCTTGGCTCCACGGTATTCCTCACCATTGCTGTGGCTGGAAGCCTGGTGGTATTCATCATCCAGTCCGGCATCGTGGAGTTTGTGTCCGTGCTGATGGAACCGGTGATGCAGCCCCTGTTTAACCTGCCCGGCGAAGCGGCGGTTAACATTTTGTCCTCCTTTGTCTCCTCAGCCTCTGTGGGCGTTTATTTCACAGAACAGTATTACATTAAGAAACGCTATACAACCCGCCAGGCCTGCTCCGTGGTGACCAGCTTCAGCGTGGTCAGCGTTGGCTATATCGGCGTGATCGCCTCTGTGGCCGGCATAGGGGAACAGTACGGCCTGCTTCTGGTCAGCAGCTTCTTCATGGTTCTGCTGATGGGGGCCATCATGGTGCGCATCCCGCCCATTTCCCTCATGGACAACCGGTATGCGGACGGTTCGCCGCAGATCCGGGACCGGGTGAAGATGAACCTGGATGAGCGTTTCCGGCTGGCCTGGAAAGCGGGAGAGGAGAAGGCAGCCGGCTTCAGCGCCGGAATCTGCATGGAGAATTTCCTGAAGGCCTTCCAGTTTGCCCAGAAAATCGTGGGGGTGATGCTGCCCACCGTGCTCTTTGTGCTGGTGCTTGTCTACTATACACCGCTGTTTACGTGGCTGGGCTATCCGCTGATCCCTGTGCTGAACCTGCTGGGGATTCCGAATGCTGCAATGGCGGCCCCATCGGTATTCATCGGCATAGTGGAGGTGAGCCTGCCCGGCATCCTGATCGGAGGCAGCGAGGCTGCGGCCCAGACCCGTTTCTTCGTGGCCCTGCTCTCCATTGTGCAGATCATTTTCTTCTCAGAGGCGGGCAACGCCATTCTGGGGTCCAGGATTCCGCTGAATGTACAGCGCCTGGTAATTATATTTCTGGTGAGAACAGCCGTGGCGATTCCGCTGGCGGCCGGGCTCACACATATCCTATATTAAGGGGAGTAAACTATGGAACAAATAGAGAAAAAGGATGTAGCCCGGTTCGCATTTCTGAGCCTGATCGGAATTTTCCTGTACTTCATACCAGTGGACGGCTCCAGGGTGCCTGTGGTGATTTTAGTAGGCTGGGTAAAGACGGCTCTGGGTGATAACCTGAAATACGTGGTGCTGCTGATGCTGGTGCTTCTGATGGCCACCATATTCGGGGCAAAGGTGTTGAAAAATGAACGCTGTGTGAAGCTTCATGCAGATGACAAGATGAGCAAGCTGATCCATTATGTGATCGCTTTCCTGGTGGTTCTGGCTGTCTGGTTTCAGCTGCCCCCGGCCATGATCTTCGCCGATGAGCGGGTGGGGGGACAGATCTTAAGCCTGTCCGGCACTGTGATGCTGACGGTTTCGGTGTGCGGCTGGTTCATTGTATTTATCCTGAAATCCGGCATCGTGGAATTCGTGGGAACCATGCTGGAGCCGCTGATGCGGCCGCTGTTTAAACTGCCCGGGGCCGCTGCCATCAACTGCCTGTCCTCCTATGTGGTCAGCGCTGCCGTGGGCGTCTATATGACGGACCAGTATTACGAGAATAAGGTGTATAACCGGAGGGAAGCTGTGGCTGCCGCCACCTGTTTTTCCACAATCTCCGTGGGGTATGTGGGGGTGCTCTGCTCCATCGGCCACATTGACGAGATGTACGGAACCATGCTGGCCCTCACCTTTGTGCTGGTGGTGGTGATGACTGCCATCATGGTGCGGATTCCACCCATCTGCAGGATTCCCCAGACATATCTCGACGGAAGCAGCCAGGTGGACGGGGGAGCAGCGGAGGAAGAGCTGCCCCGGTTCCAGAGAGCGGTCCGGGCTGCGGCTTTGTGCTCCCGCCAGTTTACGGTTAAGGAGTTTTTCGCAAGCCTTGTAAATGCCCTGAAATTCTCCCAGCGGATCATCGCATACATGATTCCCATTGTGATTGTCACTTTGACGCTGGTACACCATACGCCGCTGTTCACCTGGCTGGGCCGCCCTATTGCGCCGGTCCTCAGCCTGCTGGGCCTGCCGGATGCAGCGCAGATTGCGCCGGCCGTGCTCCTGGGCTTTATCGAGATCAGCCTCCCGGCTATCTCGGTCAGCGCCGGTGTGGCGGCCCAAAGCGTGTTCTTTGTGGTGATGCTGTCCATTATGCAGATCATTTTTATGACAGAAGCGGGAAATGCCATGCTGGGCGCAAAGTTTTCCTTGAAATTCCCTCAGCTGGTACTGCATTTCCTGGCCAGAACTGTCATTGCGGTGCCGTTGATTGCGGGGATATCGCATTTGATATTCTGAGGCAGGGGGAAAACAGGGGCGGAAGTTAGATACATCCGCCCCTGACTCTCGCCTGTAAAACGGCCATTAAATATGGGTTCTTTCTTGGGTTTGGGTAAATGGGGATTTTGGGGTGGAAGGTTACGCGGGCGGAGTAAGATTCATCCGTCCGTGAGAGCCAGGGGCTGCGGGCGGGAAGGGTCGGGGACGGGTTCCGGCGCAAAGTAATTCTAG
>URUZ01000371.1 GCA_900551225.1 uncultured Clostridium sp. | reverse complement strand
AGGCGGCGGTTCATCGGAAGGCGGTTCGGCGGCGGCCGGTGAGGAAAAGCTCAGCAGCCGTGACACCCTTAATATGGCCAGCAAGTCTGAACCCACCTCCCTGGACCCTGCCCAGACAAAGGACCTGGTAACCTGGATGTTCATGTATAATGTTTCAGATCCCCTGCTCTATTTCAACTGGGAGACCCAGGAATATGAGCCAGCCATTGCCACCGAATGGTCTGAGAGCGAGGATGGCCTGGAGTACACCTTCACCATCAGGGAGGGTGTGAAATTCCACAATGGCGATACTATGACTGTTGACGATGTGGTATATTCCCTCAACAGAGCGGTTGCCTCCTCGTTTACGGCCCAGACCAATGCGTGTATTGATCATTTTGAGAAGATTGACGACAGCCACGTAAAGGCAGTTTTAAAATATGCCTACGCCCCATTTCTGGAGATTATGACCAACCCGGCCTATGGTATGGTCAGCCAGAAAGCGGTGGAGGAATGTGAGGCCGCGGGGCGTGACTTTGGCCGCGAGCCGGTTGGCGTGGGCGCTTATAAGCTGACAAAATGGCAGAGCGGAAACCGCCTGGAATTTGAGCGCCATGACGATTACTACCGCGGTGTGCCGAAGATGAAACATATCAATTGGACCATCATCACCGACTCATCCGCAGGCGCCATGGCCCTGGAAGCAGGTGAGATCGACTATTATTATGCGGTCAGCAAGGCCGATTTCTCTCACCTGGCGGAGCTGCCCAACCTGGAGTCCGTGGTGGAGGAGCGCGGCTTCGGCCTGTATGACATTACATTTAACACCACCGATGGACCATTTGCCGATGTCAACCTAAGAAAAGCGGTTGCCTATGCCTTAAACCGTGAGGAGATTCTGGTGGGCGGCGCAGAAGGGTATGGAGTGGTGAACAACTGCTGGTGTGCCACAGGCGCCACGGGCTACCTCAGTGATTTTGAGTGGTATGAGCAGAATCTGGATAAAGCAAAAGAGTGCCTGGCCGCAGCCGGCTATCCCAATGGCATTGACGTTGTATTCACCCAGGACAGCTCGGATACCTATATGGCTCCCGCTGAGGTGATGCAGGCGCAGCTGGCCAAGGTGGGCATCAACGTGACCTTTGAAAAGCTTCAGCGCTCTGTCTGGATTGATACTGTGTCCGGCAACCGTCAGTTTGACGCTTCCCTGCGCATGACCAACCACGTGATCAATGACGCCGAATATATGCTGCGCCGCAGACTGACAACCGGGATGCTGGGCGGCGGAAACAATTACTCCGGCTATCAGAATCCGGAATTTGATAAACTGGTTGACCAGTCCGCAGTTGAGACGAACCCCGAGAAGCGTAATGAGATCTTCCGCCAGTGCTATGAGATGATTAAGGAAGATGTTCCGGTCATTCCGCTGTATACCCAGACCTCGCCTATCATTATTAATAAAAATGTCCGCGGCTGGACCTTCCATCCCCTGGAGCGCAATGTGTGGGCCAACGCCTACCTTGTGGAGGAATAACTAATTACGATAACAGTCATCGGCTTGCCGGGCGTTCACCGAGCGCCCGGTTTTTGCTAAACGGATTGTGCCGGCGCGGCCGTCCGGGACTGTAGAAAGGATGTTTATGCTCAATTACATAGGTAAAAGACTCTTGATGATGATACCTGTTATCATAGGCGTGGTTTTCATCATTTTCGCAATCATGGAGCTTACCCCAGGGGACCCGGTTATGATGATACTGGGGGAAGGCGCTCCCATAGAGGCCCAGGAGGCGCTCAGGGAGGAGATGGGGCTCAATGATCCCTTTTTTATCCGTTTTGGACGGTATGTGGTGGATGCAGCCCATGGAGATCTGGGGTCCAGCTATACCTCCGGACTTCCGGTTTTTGATGAGATCGTAACGCGTATGCCTTATACCTTAAGCCTCGCCACTTTCAGCATCTGCGTGGCGGTGATCGTGGGCCTGCCCATCGGAATCCTGTCTGCCATCAAACAATACTCCCTCACTGACAACCTGACCCTGGCTGTCTCCCTGACCATCACCTCCATGCCCGCGTTTTTCCTGGCCATGCTGCTGATGATGCTATTTTGTATTAAGCTTGGCTGGCTTCCCATGATGGGGCTGTCCTCGCCCAGGCACTATATTCTGCCGGTTATTGCATCTGCCTCCTCCACCACAGCGGCGCTGCTCAGAATGACAAGGACCACTATGCTGGAGGTGATCCGCCAGGACTATATCCGTACGGCCAAGGCCAAGGGAGCCGCCCCGAGAGCAGTGACCTACGGCCATGCGCTGCGCAACGCGCTGCTTCCGGTGGTAACCGTAATCGGCACCAACTTTGGTTTTGCCCTGGGCGGTTCCATTGTACTGGAGCAGGTATTTACCATACCCGGCCTTGGCCAGCTGATGATCAATGCCATCCGCCAGAAGGATACGCCTATTGTAATGGGCGCGGTTTTGACCACAGCCATATTCGCCAGCCTCATAAACCTTCTGGTTGATATTGTCTATACATACATTGATCCAAGACTGGCATCCCAGTTTACTTCTGTGAAAAGGAGGTTGAAGAAGGCATGAATACAGTTACCACAACAGTGGGCGGCGGTGTGAAGAGCAGGTACAGCGCTGCCAGGAAAAAAAGCCAGTGGAAAACAATCTGGCACCGGTTTAAAAAGAACAAACTGGCCCTTGCCGGGCTGATCGTCTTTATTCTGATGGCGGTCACGGTTCTCAGCGCCGACCTCTGGCTGGATTATGACAGCGGAGTTCTGAATATGGATATTGCCAACGCTTACCAGGGACCCAGCGCGGCCCATTTGTTTGGAACCGACCAGTATGGGCGGGATTACTTCGCCCGTGTGGTCTACGGCGGACGTATCTCCATGTTTGTGGGCATAGCCACGGTGGCGGTATCCCTCACCTTCGGAGGCCTCATCGGCGCGGCGGCGGCCTACTATGGCGGCCGGGTGGATAATATTCTCATGCGGTGCATGGATGTGCTGATGGCCATTCCCAGCACGCTTCTGGCAATTACCATCATCTCCGCCCTGGGCAGCAGCATGTTTAATATGATTGTGGCAATGGGCATTTCCCAGATTGCCAGAATGGCCCGTATTGTGCGCTCGGCAGTGATGAGTGTCAAGGGTCAGGAATACATAGAGGCCTGCCGCGCCTGCGGCACCAGTGATGCCCGCATCATTATGCGTCACATCCTTCCCAATGCCATGGGGCCTGTGCTGGTACAGGTTACCCAGACTGTGGCCCGTTCCGTGATCACAGTGGCATCCTTAAGTTTTGTGGGGCTGGGAGTCTCAGAGCCTACGCCGGAGTGGGGCAGCATGCTCTCCTTTGCAAAGACGCAGATGAGGTATTATCCGTATCTGTCCCTGTTCCCCGGATTTGCAGTGGTGATGTCGGTTATGTCCCTTACCCTGGCAGGGGATGGTCTGAGAGACGCCATGGACCCAAGGCTGAGAAACTAATTACCGGGAAGGGAGCAAATGTATGTCTGAGAAACTACTGGAAATCAAGAACCTGCATGTTATGTATAAGACCGATGAGGACGATGTGTACGCCTTAAACGGAATCAACCTGGACCTGGATAAGGGGGAGACCTTAGGCCTGGTGGGTGAAACCGGCGCCGGAAAGACCACCATTGCCCTGAGTATTCTGAAATTACTGCCCGAGCGCACCGGATTTATCACCCAGGGGGAAATCCTGTTTGAGGGCCAGGACGTGGTAAATATGAAGGAGGAGAAGATGCGCATGCTGCGCGGCAACGACATTTCCATGATTTTTGCCGACCCCATGAGCGCCTTGAATCCCCTGCATACGGTGGGAAACCAGATCGCAGAGGTGGTCATGCTTCACAATGGGGGTATGGCCCATGCCCAGGTGGAGGAAAAAGTGGATGAAATGATGGAGCTGGTGGGTATTCCTGCTGAGCGCAAGGTGGAATATCCCCATCAGTTCTCCGGCGGTATGCGCCAGAGGATCGTCATCGCAATGGCCCTCTCCTGTACGCCGCGCCTTCTGCTGGCGGACGAGCCGACCACGGCCCTGGATGTGACGATTCAGGCCCAGGTATTAAAAATGATGGAGAACTTAAAGGAACGGTTAAATACCTCCATGATTATGATCACCCACGATCTGGGAGTTGTGGCGCAGATCTGCAACAAGGTTGCCATTATCTACGCCGGTGAGATCGTGGAATACGGCAAGATTGAGGAGATTTATGAGGGGGAGAAGCACCACCCCTATACTGTGGGACTCTTTGGGTCCATACCGGATATCACCAGCGACGCAGAGAGGCTGACGCCCATTGAGGGCCTGATGCCCGATCCCACGAAACCCATTCCGGGGTGCCGGTTCTCGGACCGCTGTCCCCACTGTATGGAGATCTGCAACACGAAAGCGCCGGGTATGGCTGACTTTGACGGCCACCAGATTAAGTGTTTCCTATATTTACAGGAAGGACAGACAGGCGGGGAGGGAAGATAAATGGATACACCATTGATTCAAACGAAAGATCTGGTAAAATACTTCAGCACCAAACGCGGCCCCCTTCATGCGGTTGACCATGTGAATCTGTCCATTAAAAAGGGGGAAACCTTGGGCGTTGTGGGTGAGAGCGGCTGCGGAAAATCCACACTGGGCAGAACCATTTTGCGGCTTTTAGAGCCAACATCCGGGGAAATCCTGTATGACGGCGAGAATATTGTGGGATATTCGCCCAGGCAGATGAAGGAGATGCGAAGGAAGATGCAGATCATCTTCCAGGACCCCTTTACCTCCTTAAATCCAAGAATGTCCGTCAGCGAGATCATTGCGGAGCCTATGATCACCACCAAAACAATCGGTAAATCCCCCTCACATACCTTCGGCAGGGCCAATTCCGCCGAGCGGCTGGACCGGGTATACCAGCTGATGGAGACGGTGGGGCTTGCGGAGCGGTTCATCAACTCCTATCCCCATGAGCTGGACGGCGGGCGCAGACAGAGGATCGGCATTGCACGGGCACTGTCCGTTTCCCCGGAATTCATCGTCTGTGATGAGCCGGTATCTGCGCTGGATGTGTCCATTCAGGCCCAGATCTTAAACTTGATGATGGACCTTCAGAAGGAGATGGGGCTGACCTACATGTTTGTCACCCACAACCTGAGTGTGATCAAGCATATCAGCAATCATATTGCAGTTATGTACCTGGGACAGTGCGTGGAGCTGGCTGCCAAGCAGGAGCTGTTCGCCCATCCGCAGCACCCCTACACCCAGGCTCTTTTAAATGCCATTCCCATTGCTTCCCTGAAGCATCGGAAAAAACTGGAAATCATCAAAGGCGAGGTGACTTCGCCCATTAATCCCAAGCCTGGATGCCGTTTTGCCGACCGGTGTCCCTATGCAACCGACCGCTGCAGGGAGGACGGCCTGGAGCTTAAGGAGATTGCGCCAGGACATTCGGTTGCCTGCCGCCTGCATGAGTAAGGGGTTAAAATGATGACAAGAGAGGAGCATACCGTGGGAATGGAAAAAAGAGAGCCGTATCCACTGATTGAAATGACTGCCGGGACCCCCTATGAGCGCGGGGTCCAGTATGGCAGACAGGCAGCCGGCCGCATCGGCATATGCATCGAATATTACAAAGAGGCATTTAAAAACCAGGGCTTTACCTGGGAAGGGGCAAAATCGTATGCCATGGGCTATGTGCCGTCCATCGAGGCGGCCATGCCGGAAATCCTGGAAGAGGCAAAGGGCCTGGCCTGGGGCTGCGGGCGGGAGCTGGGAGAGATCATGGCAATTAACTGCCGCTATGAGATCAGCAAGCTGCCGAAACCGGAAGAATGCACTACTGCGGCCATTCTCCCCGAGGCCTCGGCAGGCGGAAAGACGTATGCTGTAAAAAACTGGGATTTTTATGAGAAAACCATGCCCCATATTGTGCTGCTTCACGTCCGGACCGGCGAGTATTCGGCCATCGGCTGGGCAGAGGCAGGGCAGATGCCGCGGGAGGGCTTCAACTCCTTTGGAGTGGCAATTGTTAACAATGCCCTGCAGTCCATTCATGACCGTTATGGCGAGGGGCTGCCGGTTACTTTCCTGCGGAGGCGGGTGCTGGCCAGCCGCAGCTTTGAGGAGGCCGCGGATCTGGTGCGCGGCTACAAACGCTGTGTCTCCAACAACATTATGCTGGTGGGAGGGAAGGGGCAGGTCCTGGACTTTGAGGTGCAGCCGGAC
>URUZ01000370.1 GCA_900551225.1 uncultured Clostridium sp. | reverse complement strand
CGGCCCCCCGGTATCCATCGGACATAGTGTTGAGCCAGTACCATTTACCGTCAACATCCTGGAACCAGCCGGTTTTCATCGATCCCTGAGGACCGCCCACATTCTTGTCCAGATAATACTTCCGGCCGTCCACATCCGTAAACCAGCCGGTCTGCATGTTACCATCCTTGTCCAAATGGTACCAATGCAGGCCTTCTTGGAACCATTGATTCCTAAGACGCGACTGATCCCCGCTCTCATAATACCACTGTCCCGAGCTATTAACCCAGCCGGCAAACGCGTTGCTCGTCATAGACACTGATAACAACGCGGTAAGCGTTGCCGCATAAAACCTTTTTCTCATTTTTTCTCCCCTTTCGTCAGTTATAAATGCATAAAACTTTGTGAATTTCACACCATTTATTATAACATACAACTTTTTAGTTTTCAATACAACCAATTAGTTTATTTATAAGAATTATAAAGTTGTAAAATAAACTTATTACGTTTATCACTCAGGAGAGATTATGCTGAATCTGAAAAAATTGCGCAAAGAAAAGGGATTGACCCAACAATTCCTTGCGGAAAAGTTCGATCTATCCCAACAATCAATCTATAAATATGAAAATAATCTGGCTGAACCGGATATTGCAACCCTAAAAGAGCTGGCTGAATTTTTCTGGTGGGGGCCTCCGATATCCAGGATCCTTACACCAGACAATTTATGGAAGATCTCTCCAACTTAGAGATCGAATATCTACATTTTTTCCAAAAAATGGGATCTGAAGACCGCCTTCTGATGTTTCAACTCTCAAAAAGCCTTACAGCCAAAAATTACCATGAAAAACCCTGATTATTTTTAACTTCTCCGCAATAAAATCCCCGCCCCACGCATTATCCTAATGAACGGATAAAACAACACCGGCCGGCAACGGCGGATGGGGCAACGATAAAAAATAATCAAGTACACGAAATTCCTTGATTGCATTACACTCCATCACACACCGCCCCGCAGCCGGGATTGGCCGGATGTTATGAAGGACGAAAGATAAAAGGTAACTAACAGGGGCTGCTCTCCGGCGGAGAGTAGCAAATTGCAAATGCAGACATGGCGTGTAAGCCTTGTCTGCATTTTTGCGTGCATAATGCTGCCGGCAGCGTCACTGTATCATCACACCGTCCGCTCCCACCCGGTAACCGTCCGGCGTAACGGTATTTACATAGAGGCGGCCCATGGTGCCGTCGGACTGCGGGTTGAAATAATAGGATTTACCGTCAATGACCTGCCAGCCGGTGCGCATCATCCCAAGGGTGCCGTCATCCCCCGGATTCATGTAATACCGGTTGCTGTCCCCGTCAGTGAACCAGCCGGTCACCATGTACCCGTTCCCGTCGAAGCGGTACCACCGCCCGTGGATCATCTTCCAGCCGTCGGACAGCCAGCTGCCCCCATAGAGCTGGAACCACCAGCCGCCGGGACTGTATCTCCAGCCCTGGCCGTAGGCTGCCCCAGGCCCGTCATTGTAGTACCACCAGTCATCATCGTCCCAGTCGTCGTCATCATCGTCATCCCACCAGTAGCGCGGGTCGTAATCATAGGATGTGGCGTCCGGCACATTGGTGTTCCAGCCTGGGTAGGCCCGCACCGTGGTGTCCCCTGTCTCCTTGGCGTTGCCCTGGCCCACTCCCGGCCCGCCGCCGTAAAAACTGCCCGGTTCCACCCCCGGGCCGCCGCTGTAACGGCGTTCATTCCCCGGCCCGTAGGCCAGCGCGGAAAAGGAGCAGATGGCTGCGGCTGCGGTTATGGCTGCGGCGAAGAGTATTCCTCTGAATTGTTTTCTCATATGCGAATCCCCAATTTCTGAACGTTTCTGTTTATAGTGCTCTTAAAGACCGAAATGGCCCCGTCAAGTGTTCATTGTAGTATATCATAATATTAGCAAAATTGAAACTCCTGCATCGCCAATTTAAAGTTGACATTTGAAATCAATGAGCATACAATAATTGCATGTGCAATAATTGTCTACTCAACTAATTACTATGACAATTTACTTCTGTGCGGAAAGGAACGATCATTTATGAAAGAATTTCTCTCATACCTCAGGCCATACCGAAAGCAGGGCATTCTGGCAGTCCTGTGCATTGAGGCGGAAACTGTGTTTGAGCTGGTGATTCCCCTTGTTATGGCCGACATCATTGATGTGGGCGTGGCTGGCGGAGACCGGCACTATATTTTGATGAAGGGGCTTTTGATGGTGGCTTTTGCTCTGATCTCCCTGCTGCTGGGCCAGGGCTGCGCCCGTTTTGCCGCCGCCACAGGCCAGGGTCTGGGCGCTGAGATCCGCAAGGCGGAATTCCGGAAGCTGCAGCAGTTTTCCTTCGCCAACACCAACCATTTCAGCGAAGCGTCCCTGGTCACCCGCCTCACCAGCGATGTGACCACCATCCAGAACTCCGTATCCACGGGCATGCGGCCGGCATTCCGCTCACCGGTGATGCTTCTGACCGCAATGGTGGTCTCCTTCACCATCAACGCCAGGCTGGCCCTTGTATTCTTCGTGGCCGCCCCTCTTCTGGGCACAATCCTCTTTCTGATTATCAGCCATGTGCGGCCCCTGTACGGCCTGATGCAGGGCGCCATTGATATGGTCAACCGCATTATCCAGGAGAATCTCACCGCTATCCGAGTGGTGAAATCCTATGTCCGCGGTGATTACGAGACGGAAAAGTTCAACCAGGTCAATACCACCCTGCGCACCACCTCTGAGCGCGCCTTCCGGCTGGCGGCCCTCAACATGCCCGCCATGCAGTTTGTGATGTACGGAACCATCTTAAGTATCCTGTGGTTCGGCGGCAACCTGGCCACTGTAGGCGGCATACAGGTGGGCGAGCTGACCGGTTTCTTAAGCTATGTTCTCCAGGTGCTCAACTCCCTGATGATGTTTTCCAATGTATTCCTGATGATGACCAGGGGACTGGCCTCCTGGAAGCGGATCTCAGAGGTCATGGATGAGGAGATCGATATCCGGGATGACCAGGCTGAGGATCTGAAGGTGGAACATGGGGACATCCGCTTTGACCATGTATCATTTAAATACAAGGCCCAGGCCGCGGAAGATGTGCTCTCCGACATTTCCTTCCATATTAAGCCGGGCCAGACCGTGGGGATCATCGGCCAGACCGGCTCTGCCAAGAGCACCCTGGTCCAGCTGATCCCCCGCCTGTACGAGGCCACCTCCGGCACCGTCCTCATCGACGGACGCCCAGTCCGGCAGTACCCCATCCGGGAGCTGCGGGAGTCCATCGCCATGGTACTGCAGAAGAACACCCTGTTCTCCGGCACAGTGAAGGATAACCTGCGCTGGGGCAAGGAGGATGCCACTGACACGGAGATCGCCGCAGCCTGCCGCATCGCAGGCGTGGACGAATTCATCGACCGCCTGGAGCGCGGCTATGACACGGACCTGGGCCAGGGCGGCGTCAATGTATCCGGCGGCCAGAAACAGCGGCTCTGCATCGCCAGAGCCCTGCTCAAATCCCCCAAGGTACTGATTCTGGATGACTCCACAAGCGCTGTGGACACAGCCACTGAGGCCAGAATCCGGGAAGGCCTGGCAAAGGGTATGCCTGGCGTCACCAAGATCATCATCGCCCAGCGGATCACCTCCGTGCTCCACGCGGACCAGATCATCATTCTGGAGGACGGGCAGGTGAGCGCCATCGGCACCCACCGGTCGCTGCTGGCCGACAACCAGATCTATCAGGACATTTATCATTCTCAGCAGGAAGGGGCGAATCTGTAATGCCAAGAACCACAAGTTTCAGCAGACCCAAGGATACCCGCAAGACACTTGGGCAAATGCTTCGTTATCTGGGCCGCCACAAATGGACCATGGCAGCAATCGCACTGCTTGTCACCATCAGCTCCGGCGCCAGCATATACGGCACCTATCTATTAAAACCGGTGATCAACACCTATATCCTGCCTGGAGATTTAAAAGGCCTGGCCTCCATGGTGGTATTCATGGGCATTCTCTACCTGTGCGGCGCGCTGGCCAATCTGGGCTACAACCAGCTGATGGTCCACGTGTCCCAGAAGGTGGTCAGCGAGATCCGTTTCGACCTGTTCAGCCATACCCAGAAGCTACCACTGACCTATTTCGATGCCCACACCCACGGGGAACTGATGAGCCGTTTCACCAATGATGTGGATACCATCACAGAGGCCCTTAACGGCAGCTTCACCATGCTGATCCAGAGCTTTATCACCATCACCGGCACCCTGATTATGCTGGTGGTGCTGGACTGGCGCCTGTCCATGATCGTATTCTTCTTCCTGGCGGTTATGATGCTATTTATCCGCTGGAACGGACGGCGCAGCCGGAAATATTTCACAAAGCAGCAGCGTTACCTGGGCAGTATCAACGGCTTTGTGGAGGAGATGGTGGCAGGGCAGAAGGTGGAGAAGGTGTTTAACCACGAGCCACAGGACTATAAGGAATTCTGCCGCCGCAACGAGGAGTACCGCAAAGCCTCCACCAAGGCCCTGACCTACTCAGGAATGACCATACCCACCATTGTGGCCCTCTCCTATATCAACTACGCCGTCTCCGCCTGCGTGGGCGGGCTATTCGCCCTTGCAGGACTGACGGACCTGGGCACCGTAGCCTCCTATCTGGTCTATGTGCGCCAGAGTGCCATGCCCATGAACCAGTTTACCCAGCAGATCAACTTCCTGCTGGCCGCCCTGTCCGGTGCTGAACGGATCTTCGATATGATGAACCAGCCCACAGAGCTGGACGACGGCCGCGTCACCCTGTGTAATGCCGCGGAAAATGCCGACGGCACCCTAAGGGAGTGCGGCGGCTACAGCCGCACCTTCGCCTGGAAGGTGCCCGATGAATCCGGCGGCGGCTTCACCCTGGTTCCATTAAAAGGGGATGTGCGTTTCCAGGATGTGGTCTTTGGATATACTCCTGAGAAACACATTTTAGACGGAATCAGCCTATACGCCAAGCCTGGCCAGAAGATCGCGTTTGTAGGCTCCACCGGAGCAGGAAAAACCACCATCATCAACCTGGTAAACCGGTTCTATGAAATCGGTGACGGCGTTATCACCTATGACGGCATCGATATCCGCCAGATCAAAAAGGACGACCTGCGCCGGTCCCTTTCCATGGTTATCCAGGACACCCATCTCTTCACCGGCACCATTGCGGATAATATCCGCTACGGCCGCCTGGACGCCACTGATGAGGATGTGATAAACGCCGCCAAGGTGGCCAACGCCCACTCCTTCATCCGCCGTCTGCCCGAGGGCTACGACACGGTGCTGCACAGCGACGGAGGCAACTTATCCCAGGGGCAGCGGCAGCTTCTGGCCATTGCCAGGGCGGCCATCTCCCGCCCGCCGGTGCTGATCCTGGATGAGGCTACCAGCTCCATTGACACCAGGACAGAGAAGCTGATCGAGCGCGGCATGGATGCCCTGATGGACGGGCGCACTGTATTTGTCATCGCCCACAGGCTCTCCACAGTCCGTAACTCCAAGGCTATCATGGTGCTGGAGAAGGGCCAGATCATCGAACGGGGCAGTCATGAGGAGCTGCTGGAGCAGAAGGGGCGGTATTATAACTTATACACAGGTCAGTTTGAGTTGGAATAGAAAGGACGCGCTGATGATGATTGATAAAAAGGATGCAAGAAAACTGCTGATACGGCTGGAGCGCTTAAGAAAGTCCAGGCTGCAGCCCTGTTTTACGGAAATCGGCCTGACCCTTGGCCAGGGACTGGCCAGAATCCTGGAGTCCCTGGCAGCCAGGGATCATATTACCCAGAAGGAGCTGGCCGACATCTGCCACATGGATGTAACCACCATGTCCCGGTCCTTGGACCGTCTGGAGGAATCCGGCTACCTGACACGGCAGCGGGACCCCTCCTGCCGGCGGTCCTTCCTGATCTGCCTCACAGAAGAAGGCATCGCCGAGGCTGCTAAGGTCCGGCAGATACTGGAGGCACTGGATGAGCAGATCTGGATGGGGTTTTCACCTGAGGAGATGGATATGGTCTGCGCAGGGCTTGAGAGGATATGTAAAAATTTGGAAGATTAGTGAGAGCCGGCTCCGTTTCAGTCCCGGCAGAACTATAAGGGGATTTAGGGGTGGAGGGGTACGCGGACGTTGGCTGGGGTATTGGCCGTGAAAAGAAGGAGGTTGGGGTGGGGAGGACAGCGGAGGGGCCGGCGCCTGG
>URUZ01000369.1 GCA_900551225.1 uncultured Clostridium sp. | reverse complement strand
GAGCTGGCGGGCAGCTGGAAGCAGGATGACCGGGGCTGGTGGTTCCAGAACGCAGACGGAAGCTTCCCTGCAAATAGTTGGAAAAAAGTGGGAGTTTTCTGGTACTTTTTCGGCTTGGACGGGTATATGAAGACAGGCTGGGTTGAGTGGAACGGCAAGTCCTACTTCTGTGATCTCACAAGCGGTGCAATGCTTGTGAACACTGTGACGCCGGACGGATACCATGTGGACGGAGACGGCGTCCGTGTGGACTGAATGGATATACCTGAGGAATAAATGAGTAAAAAATGGCTATCCTTATATCAATGGAAATAATTGAGATGAGGAGGTCATTTTTTATGTTGGATAAGATGGAAATTGAAGGAGTGCAGGGCAGGGAGATATTGGATTCCAGGGGCAACCCCACTGTGGAGGTGGAGGTGCGGCTGGCAGGAGGCTCCACAGGCCGTGCGGCAGTGCCCTCAGGCGCCTCCACAGGCAAGTTTGAGGCAGTGGAGCTGCGGGACGGCGGAACGCGCTACCAGGGCCAGGGCGTCATGAAGGCAGTGGAAAATGTGAACACGGCCCTCAGCGAGGCCGTGATCTTCGAGAGCGCCCTGGACCAGCGCAATATTGACCGTCTGCTGAGAGAGGCGGACGGCACGGAGAACAAGGAGAACCTGGGAGCCAACGCCATTCTGGGTGTGTCCATGGCAGTGGCCAGAGCAGCTGCCAATGCCCTTGATATGCCCCTGTACCGGTATCTGGGAGGCATCGGAGCCAGCCAGCTGCCGGTGCCCATGATGAACATTTTAAACGGTGGAAAGCACGCGGACAACACAGTGGATCTCCAGGAATTCATGATCATGCCTGTGGGCGCGGGCAGCTTCTCCGAGGGCCTGAGAATGTGTTCGGAGATTTACCACATCCTGAAAAAGCTCCTGAAGGACGGAGGCTACAGCACCGGCGTGGGAGACGAGGGCGGTTTTGCACCGGACCTGAAGGACTCTGAGGAGGTTCTATCCTTCCTGGTGCGGGCTGTGGAGGCAGCGGGCAAGAGGCCGGGGGAGGATATTCGCATCGCCATTGACGCGGCCTCCAGCGAGCTGTACGACGAGGCCAGCGGCCTGTATCTGTTCCCGGGAGAGAGCAAGATGGCCGGACGCCAGGTGAGCCGCAGCGCAGCCCAGATGGTGGAGTATTACCAGAATCTGGTCAGCAAGTTCCCCATCTGCTCCATTGAGGACGGTCTTCAGGAGGAGGACTGGGAGGGCTGGAAGTCTCTGACTGCTGCCCTTGGAGGGCAGATCCAGCTGGTGGGAGACGATCTGTTCGTCACCAACACCAAACGCCTGAAAAAGGGAATTGAGCTGGGCGCAGGCAACGCCATCCTGGTGAAGGTCAACCAGATCGGAACCCTGACGGAGAGCTTCGAGGCAATAGAGATGGCAAAGAGGGCCGGCTTCGGCACCATTATATCCCACCGCTCCGGAGAGACCGAGGACTCCATCATCGCGGACATCGCGGTGGCTGTCAACGCCGGCCAGATCAAGACCGGAGCGCCCTGCCGCAGCGACCGTGTGGCCAAGTACAACCAGCTGCTGCGCATCGAGCAGAATTTATAACAGTTCACAGAACCCCCGGGGACTGCGGCGCGAAACGGCGCTTTTTGCCGTAAAGTCTCCTCAAATCTTGACAAACCGCTGATCTGCGGTATGATGGAAGGGATTAATACGGGATTTGTGATAAGGAGAAATGAATATGAGCGAACTGTTATTTATGGAACCGGTGTTCAAGGAAGCCATCTGGGGCGGAAGCCGCCTGCAGGAAGTGTACGGATATCCAATACCCAGCACCCACACAGGAGAGTGCTGGGCCATCAGCGCACATGGCAGCGGGGACTGCCGGGTGGCTTCCGGGACATTTAAGGGCCAGACCTTAAGCTCCCTCTGGGAGAATCACAGGGAACTTTTCGGAGCAGAAGGCAAGGGCGGCGTATTCCCGCTGCTGGTGAAGATTATCGATGCCAAAAGTGATCTGAGCATCCAGGTACACCCCGATGATGCCTATGCGGGCGTCCATGAGAACGGATCTCTGGGGAAGATGGAGTGCTGGTATATACTGGACTGCGGCCAGGACGCCACCATTGTGATCGGACACAACGCCAGGAACCATGAGGAGCTGGAGGAGATGATTGAGGGGAAACGCTGGGGTGATTTTATCCGGGAAGTACCCATCAAAAAAGGTGATTTTTTCCAGATCAATCCGGGCTGTGTCCATGCCATCAAGGGCGGGACCCTGATCCTGGAGACCCAGCAGAGCAGCGACATCACTTACCGTGTCTATGATTACGACCGTTTATCCGATGGGAAGCCCCGCCAGCTGCATATTGCCCAGAGTATTGATGTGATTCAGGCCCCCTATGCCCAGGAGGCAGGGGAAGGCCCACAGGTGACTGTGGACAACGCGCATGTGAAAAAGACCCACCTGGTAACCTGCCCGCGCTACACCGTGGAGAAGCTGGATATCACCGATGTGTGGGAGGAGGAGTTCACCGCGGATTTCGTCAATGTCAGCGTGCTGGAGGGCGAAGGAACAGTGAACGGGATCTCCATCGCAAAGGGCCAGCATTTTATAGTGCCGGCTGGCTACGGCACCTGCCGGTTTGCCGGCGGACTTTCTCTGATCTGCTCCTGGCCGGAATAGAGGGCGGTATCCTGTACTTCCAACGGGAAAATAACTGGAAAAAAGGTTGTATTCCCGCCAAAAGTATGGTATATTATCTTTGTTTGACCATAGAAAATGAGAGAGGTGTATAATAATGACTGTTGTGGAGATTATTTTATCAGTTATATATGTTGTTCTCGGTGTTGCGATATCTGCCGTGATCCTGATGCAGGAGGGCAAGTCTCAGGGTTTGGGTGCTTTGGGCGGTATTGCTGACAGCTACTGGGGCAAGAACAAGGGACGTTCCATGGAAGGCGCTTTGGAAAAATTCACCAAATACGGTGCGATTGCATTTATGCTGATCACCATCGTTATGAATCTGCTGCTGAAGCAGGGCGTGTAAAATTAAAAGAAAAGTCCCCTATGTCCATGCTGGGGTACGGAACGATAAGTGTAAGAGATAAGACACCCTTTGTGTATATAACATAAGGGTGTTTTGTTTTTTCACGGAGGTCAGAAAGAGGTAAAATGGAAGAAGAAGTATTAAAACAGAGGGAGCAGACACTGCTGGATCTCATGAATAACAAGGACTATGTGCCCATGAAGCTGAAAGAGCTGGCCATGCTCCTTGGCGTACCCAAACATCAGCGGGAGGACTTAAAAGAGGTTCTGGACCATCTGCTGAGCCAGGGGAAGGTGGGACTTTCCAAAAAGGGGAAGTACGGCAAGCCGGAGACATTTTCCGTCAACGGCATTTACAGCGGCCATCCTAAGGGCTTCGGCTTTGTGGCTGTGGAGGGCATGGAACAGGATGTGTTCATACCCGAGGACAACAAGGGCCAGGCGCTCAACGGCGACCGGGTCCAGATTGTGGTGGAATCCCAGGGGCGCGACGGCCGCAGGGCCGAGGGCACGGTGATCAGGGTGCTGGAGCACGCCAATGGGGAGATCATCGGTTATTATCAGAAGAACAAGAATTTCGGTTTTGTGATACCGGACAACCAGAAGATTGCCGCGGACGTATTCATTCCCCAGGGGAAGGATATGGGCGCGGTTACCGGCCACAAGGTGGTGGTCAAGGTAACGGACTTCGGCGGAGCAAAGAAGAAGCCTGAGGGGGAGATCGTGGAGATCATCGGCCACGTCAATGACCCGGGCACGGATATTCTCTCCATTGTCAGGGCCTACGGCCTTCCTGAGGAATTCCCCGAGGAAGTGATGGCCCAGGTGGAAAATGTCCCAGGTGAGGTGTATGTCCCTGAGGACAGCCCGGCTCTTCAGTACGGCGAATCCTACGGTCTGGATGATCTGAAATCCCGTCAGCAGTGGGGCGGGGACCTGGCCGGGCGGCTGGACCTGAGAGGGCTACAGACCGTGACCATCGACGGGGAGGATGCCAAGGACCTGGATGACGCGGTGACCATCTGCAGCCGCAATGGCGGCGGATTTATACTGGGCGTCCACATTGCGGATGTAAGCCACTATGTGGGCGAGGGCACGGCCCTGGACGACGAGGCCCTGCGCAGAAGCACCAGTGTTTATCTGGTGGACAGGGTGATCCCAATGCTGCCCCACAAGCTGTCCAACGGTATCTGTTCCCTGAACCAGGGCGTGGACCGTCTGGCCTTAAGCTGTATCATGGAGGTGGACGCCAAGGGGACTGTCACAGACCACCGCATCGCCGAGACCCTGATCCGCGTGGACCGGCGCATGACCTACACTGCGGTGAACGCTGTGGTGACGGACCAGGATGAGGCGGCCATGGAGGAGTACAGGGAGTTTGTGCCCATGTTTATGCAGATGAAGGAGCTGTCCGCCATTCTGCGGGAGAAGCGGCATGCCAGGGGAGCCATTGATTTCGACTTCCCGGAGAGCAAGATCATACTGGATTCCCAGGGAAAACCTCTGGAGATCAAGCCCTATGAGCGGAATGCCGCCACCAGGATCATTGAAGACTTCATGCTGCTGGCCAACGAGACGGTTGCCGAGGATTACTACTGGCAGTCCGTGCCCTTCCTGTACCGCAGCCATGACAACCCGGACCCGGAGAAGATGAAGCAATTGTCCACATTTATCAATAATTTCGGTTATTTTGTGAAATTGCAGCAGGGCGATATCCATCCCAAGGAGCTGCAGAAGCTGCTGGACAAGATCGAGGGTACGCCCGAGGAGGCGCTGCTGGCCAGACTGACCCTGCGCTCCATGAAGCAGGCCAAGTATACCACGGAGTGTTCCGGGCATTTCGGCCTGGCGACCCAGTATTACACCCACTTTACCTCGCCTATCCGCCGGTATCCGGATCTTCAGATCCACCGGATTATCAAGGAGTGCATAAAGGGCGGGCTGGGACAGAAACGCAGCGGCCACTACCTGCAGATCCTGCCCGGTGTGGCGGTCCAGACCTCGGCGCTGGAGCGGCGGGCCGATGAGGCGGAGCGGGAGACCGATAAGCTGAAGAAATGTGAATATATGGCTCAGTTCGTGGGCCGTTCCTTTGACGGCGTGATCTCAGGCGTAACCAACTGGGGGCTGTATGTGGAGCTGCCCAACACAGTAGAAGGCCTGGTGCGGGTCAGCGAGCTTCACGACGACTATTATATATTTGACGAGAAGAGCTATCAGCTGACAGGAGAGATGAGGAAAAAGACGTATAAGCTGGGCCAGCCCATCCGCGTGGAGGTGGCTGGCGCCGACAGGCTCACAAGGACCATTGATTTCCTTCTGGCAAGGGATCAGGGAGAGTCTTAAGAAGGCGGAGCAATAAGGAGGACGAAACACATGGGGAAGGAAAGTATTAAGCTGGTAGCCAACAACAAGAAGGCGTACCACGACTATTTTATTGATGAAAAATACGAGACGGGCATTGAGCTGTACGGTACGGAGGTCAAGTCCATCCGTATGGGCAAATGCAGCGTCAAAGAAGCATTTGTGAAGATCGACAGGGGCGAGGTGTATATCACCGGTATGCACATCAGTCCATATGAGAAGGGCAATATCTTCAACAAAGATCCGCTGAGGGTCCGCAAGCTGCTGCTGCACAAGTCGGAGATCATGAAGCTGAGCAGTAAGATCTTCCAGAAGGGCTATACCTTGGTGCCTTTGCAGGTCTATTTTAAGGGAAGCCTGGTGAAAGTGGAGATCGGCCTGGCCCGGGGTAAGAAGCTGTATGACAAGCGGGCGGATCTAGCTAAGAAGGATCAGAGGAGAGAGTTGGAGAAGGACTTTAAAGTGAAGAATTTGTATTGAGGGAGTGGGCGCGGAGGGGTACGCGGGCGGAGTAAGATGCATCCGTCCGTGAGAGCCAGGAGCTGTGGACGGGGAGGTTCGGGGACGGGTTACGGATCAGGTAAATCTAAGGCCCTGACAGCGTGAAATAAGGGGCACCGCTATCATTCGCCGAGAAGCCCTGAAGGGGCTTCTCAGCTCAGCGACCGCTCAAAAGCTTGCTTTGAGGCAAGCTTTTGTCCCCTTATTTCACGCTGTCGGGACCTAAGATTTACGACTGATCTGAACTGTACCCCTTGTCAAGGACACATTAGAAAGGAGGGCGTTTGTTTTTTAACCGCTTCCAATCTATCTTTGTG
>URUZ01000368.1 GCA_900551225.1 uncultured Clostridium sp. | reverse complement strand
CACTTAAAGTAGCTGCCGCCGGCGCCCAGGCTGATCAGTACCAGGCGTTCTTCCCGCCCGGCAATCCGCCCGGCACAGACGCGGTTGTCGGAGCTGCCGCAGAGAAAATCCCGCTCCTGCTCAGACAGCTTTACAATACCGGCCTTCCCAATGCAATCCCAGAACAGATCCCTGGCCAAGTCCCTGTCCTTCCACATGGCTTCCCTGTAATTCACATCAAAAGAGACCATTTTTCCTTCCCTGCGGGCACACTCCACTGCCTGGAGCGTGTCACGCCTCTGCTCCTCCCCCACCAGGGATACTGAGGTAAAATGCAGAATACCGCAGTGTTTTACCGCCTCCCTGCCAAATGCATTCCAGAGTCCGGCCGGCGCTTCATAGTCCCGGTAAGCCAGGAAATCCCGCTCCCCTTGTGCATCCAAATGCACAAAGCCAATGCCGGTATTCTTACCCTCCTGGACATGGATGCCCTGGATATCAATGCCCCTGGCCTCTATCTCCCGCACCAGGAAATCTCCGAACATGTCCCGGCCCACTGCTCCCAGCAGCAGCCCCCTTCCTCCCATGGCGCAGACCTGGGCCAGCACATTGACAGCCCCTCCGCCCGGGTAAGCCCGGTAACACAGTCCAGCCTCCTCATGAACCGGCACAAAATCAATCACCGGCTCCCCAATAGATATCACATCATACTCCTGCATATATTCCGCCTCTCTCCACCATTTAAATGCGCGCCTGCCGGCATTTCACTGCGCACAATGCGCAAAGCGCCGCCCTCACAGGGAGGCGGCGCCATCGACCATTATATTTGTTCCGTTCATAAATTCCGCTTCAGAGGAAGCGCAGAACAGTATCGCTGCCGCAATCTCCTCCGGCTTACCAAGACGCCCCATAGCCTGCCTGGACACAAAACGCCGGTAAGCTGCCTCAGGATCTGCCTCAGAAGCGATCCTGGACTCCAGGGACGGGGACATGACCGTTCCCGGACATACACAGTTAACACGCACTCCGTCCTTTATGTAATCTGCGGCCATGGCCCTGGAGAGGGACAGCACTGCGCCCTTGGAGGCGCTATAGGCAGCCCTCTGTGCAATCCCTTTCACTGCCACCAGGGAGGACACGTTGACAATCACGCCCCTGCTCCGGCGGAGGCTGGGAAGGGCGTATTTGCAGACCAGGAAGGTGCCTGTGGCGTTTACCGCCATGGTCCTGTTCCAGGTCTCCTCATCGGTTTCCTCCACATTTCCCCCCGACACAATTCCAGCGCAGTTTACCACAATGTCGATGCCTCCAAAGGCCGCCTCCATATGCTCCACCATATCCTTCACTTCACAGGACCGGCTCACATCCCCGGGAAGGAACAGCGACCGTCTGCCCGCGGCCTCCAGTTCATCCGCCACTGCCCCGGCGGAGGCGGATACTGAGTTAACTGCCACCCAGGCGCCGTCCCCGGAGAATGCCCTGGCAGCGGCGGCCCCGATCCCGGCCCCGGCTCCCGTTATCAGCACCCGTTTCTCTTTAAAATCAAACATTTTACACCTCCGCTTTAATCCGCGCCCATATAGGCCTTGCGGACCTCCTCATTCTGAAGTAAGCTGGTACAGCTGTCACTGAGGATGATCTCCCCAGTCTGCATCACATACCCTCTGTCCGCCGTGTTCAGGGCAATCTTGGAGTTCTGCTCCACAAACAGGATGGTGGTACCCTGTTCACGGATGGCCACAACCGCCTCAAATATCTCCTTGATAATCAGCGGTGCCAGGCCCAGGGACGGCTCGTCCAGCAGAAGCATCTTAGGGTTACCCAGCATTGCCCTGGCAATGGCCAGCATCTGCTGCTCTCCTCCTGACAGCGTTCCGCCCAGCTGGTTCTTGCGCTCCTCCAGACGCGGGAACAGCTTGTACATCCTCTTGATGTCCTCCCGCACATTCCTGGCGTCCTTTCGCAGATAGGCGCCGGTCTCCAGATTCTCCAGCACCGTCAGCTGGGAAAAGATGTGGCGTCCCTCCAATACCTGGCACAGCCCTCTCTTGGTAATCTCAAACCCAGGAAGCTTCTGAATATTTTTGCCGTTAAACAGGATTTCCCCGTGCACGCCCGAGGCGGCGGTAAGGCCTGAAACCGTCTGCATGGTGGTGGTCTTACCTGCTCCGTTGGCTCCGATCAGCGTGACGATCTCTCCCTCGTCCACATACAGGTCAATGCCCTTGACCACCTGTATGTTTCCATAGTAATAATGAAAATCTTTTATCTCCAGCAGCTTTCCCATATCAATCGTCACCTCCCAAGTATGCGGCAATTACCTCCGGATTCTTCTGGATCTCCGCCGGCGCTCCCTCGGCCAGCTTCTTCCCATAGTTCAGCACAAACAGCCGGTCCGTCACGTCCATCATCAGCTTCATATCATGTTCCACGATCAGGATATTCACACCCTTGCCCAGAATTCTGCGCAGCAGCGCGTTCAGTTCCTCCTTCTCCTTTGAGTTCATTCCCGCTGCCGGCTCATCCAAAAGGATCAGCTTCGGATCACTGGCCAGTCCCCGGACGATCTCCAGCAATCTCTGCTGGCCGTAGGACAGGGCGCCCGCCTGATCCAGGGCATGATCCTTCAGCCCCACAAAATCCAGCCAGTCATATGCCATCTCCCTGGCCCTGGCCTCCTCCTGCCGCTCCGCCCTGCTGTGCATCATACTCTCGAAAAAGCCGGCTTTCAGCCTCGGGTGCATACCCACCATAACATTGTCGGCTACCGTCATGTTCTTGAACAGGTTGATGACCTGGTAGGTTCTGGCGATGCCCGCCCGGTTGATCTCAAAGGGCTTCAGCCCGTCGATCCGCTTGCCGTCAAAGGTGATGCTGCCGCTGTCCGGCTTGTATACGCCGCTGATCAGGTTGAAAAACGTGGTCTTTCCCGCTCCGTTAGGGCCGATGATACCGTTGATTTTGCCTGCCTCCATGTGCATGGTCACATCATTAGTGGCCTTCAGGCCGCCGAAGCTCAGGCACAGATTATCGATTTCAAGCAGCATGAGCTTTCCCTCCTTTACCCTTTGAGATAAGCCGTCCCATCAGCTTCTTTGCCTCCCCGTAGATGCCTCCCGGCAGAGCCACCACCACCAGAAGCAGCAGGATGCCGTACATCAGCATCTGATACTGCTCAAAGGTGCGCAGCCCCTCCGTGATCAGAAGTACGAACACCGCCCCAAAGATGGGGCCGAAAATGGACCCTGTGCCGCCGAACAGCATCATGGTTACAAACATAACCGATTGTTTCTGTGTAAATGTGTCCGGGCCGATGTATTTCACCAGATGAGCATACATTGCGCCTGCAAAACCAGTGTAAAATGCGCTGACCGCAAATGCCATCACCTTGTACTTTGTGACGTTGATTCCCATTCCGCCCGCCGCATGGGGATTCTCACGGATGGCAATCCATGCGCGCCCCACCTTTGAGTTGACGATTAAATGCTTAACAAGCAGAAACACAACCACGCACCCCAGGCCAAAATAGTAGAATTTTGGATAGGTATCCAGCTTAAAGCCAAACAGATTGATGCTTTCGGTGAACATCCCCACCGCGTTGCCGGTCACACCGCCGGGAGAGTTCAAAAGCAGGGTGTAGACCACCTCCCCGAAGGCGATTGTGGCCAGGGACAGGAAGTGGAACACCAGCTTGGAAGCCGGATATGCAATGACCGCTCCCACCACAGTTGCCAGGGCTGATGCGATCAGCATGGTCAGCAGAATGGGCAGATGGAAATATTTATTCAGCATGACCGAACCATACGCTCCGATGGCGAAGAATGCCGCATGTCCCATGGATATCTGCCCGCAGTATCCGAAATCAATATCCAGTCCGGACACTGCAATAATATAGAGGAATGCAAAACAGGAAACCAGTATTCCGTATGTAAAGCCAACCCCCAGGAATATAACCGGCAGCAGCACCAGCAGAACCGCCATAATAACTTTTGAGGGGGAGAGGGCCTTTTTAATCGATTTCATTTCTTCATCCTCCTATTCAGTGATGGCTCGTTCGTTAAAGATGCCCGTAGGCTTAACAAACAAGAAAATCAGAAGCAGCGCATATGCGATCATATCTTTGTATGCGGACGACAGATAGCTGGCTGTCAGCGTCTCAATCAGCCCCAGCAGCACGCCGCCCACAATTGCGCCGTATAAGTTCCCATAGCCGCCCATGATGGCCGCTGCAAAACCCTTGCGCCCAATGGTGCTGCCCAGCATGATAAACACTCCGTAAATCGGCCCCAGCAGAATGCCTGCCAGCGCAGCCATACCGGCTGCAATGGCCCATGTGATGCCAGTGCTCAGGGAGGTATTGATTCCACATGCCTGGGCTGCCTTGGCGTCCATGGCCGATGCTCTCATGGCGGTGCCAAAACGGGTGTATTTCATAAACACCTGAAGGCCGGCCATACAGATAAAGGACATGATAATACAGAATACAGACTCACACTGGACGGATACCCCCAGAATGGATACTGAGGTAATTGGGAACACCTGAGGGTAATTCAACATTTTCGTGCTCCAGATGGCCTGGATGGTATTCTGCAGAATATAGGACACTGCAATTGTGGCCAGCACAATGTAAATTGCCATCACATTTTTGCTCAGCAGCTTGCGGATTACAAATTTTTCCATAAATAATCCGAATATAAAGGCCACCAGCACCGTGAGCGCCAGCGCAACATAGTAGGGCAGGCCAAACATTGTGTAAAATGTGTATCCTAAAAATGCACCCAGCGTCAAAACGTCACCCTGGGCAAAGTTCATTAAACCAGAAGCTTTATAAATCAAGCTATACCCCAGGGCAATCAGCCCATATACACACCCAATAACAAAGCCTGAGACCAGAACTTGCAATAACATAGGGTATACTCTCCTTTCATATTATGTGGATTACTTCAGGCCGGATTCAGACATAATGGTATTGTACCCCTCCGTCTTTTCCCACTCTCCAAAGGTCATGTATTTTTCACCGTCAATTACAAATACGGTAAAGTCATGAAGTCCTTCTCCGTCGCCCTGGGTGAAATCCTGAGGCCCTGCCAGTGTCTTGACATCTTTTAATGTTCCCACCGCTTTGCCCACAGCCTCTTTGTCCGTGGTACCGGCGGCTTCCACAGCAGCCTTTAACACCAGCATGGAGTCATAAGCGCGGTATGCACAGTCAGATACGGGAAGGGTGCCGTACTCATCCTGGTATGCCTGCAGGAACTCCTTGATCATGGGATCATTGCAGTCGTTGATGTCGGTGTAGGTCAGATATGGGTATGCAAATGCCATTCCGTTGGAAGCGGCACCCGCCACCTGAAGGGCATCCACCTGATACAGATCCTTCGTAAAGCACAGGCCGTTAAATCCGAACTGGCGCAGCTGTTTTGCGATCAGCGGCTGGGTTGGCCCGAAGGTGGAGATAAACATGACTTCAGCGCCTGAGTTGATCATCTTGGCCACCTGGCCGGAAAAGTCCGTGTTGCCCTCCACATAACTCTCAGAGGTGGTGATCTCTATGCCAAGCTCCTTGCACAGAGCGGTCATGGTCTTGGCTCCTGCCACAGCTGCGTCGTCCTGGCCTGCGAAAATAGCCACTTTGGTCACGCCCATGTCCTTCAGCTTATTGGCCACGATAGGAAGTGCAAAATCATTGTTCTGGCAGGCGCGGAATACGCTCTCCCATCCCTGTTCCATCCACGTCGGGCTTGTGCCTGTTCCAAAGGTAGGGATCTTCGCTTCATTGAAGATTTGGCCGGAGGACAGCACACAGCTGGAGATACAGGAGCCGATAATGGCCTCACATTTGTCAACCTGCACCATTTTGGTTGCCACCTTCACCGCTTCCTCTGGTGAGCCCTGGTCATCGTAGGACACGATCCGCACCTGTTTACCCAGGATGCCTCCATCCTCATTGATCTGCTTGGCCGCCAGCTTGGCCGCGTTCAGCGCACACTCACCAGGCTGGGCATTGGTTCCGGTCAAAGGCTGGGGACAGCCGATTACATACTCTCCCCCGGCTGCCGCCTCCCCGCCTGCTGACTGGGCAGCTGCCCCGGCTGCTGCAGTATCTCCTCCCCCGGAGCTTTGGCAGCCTGCCATAGACAGCACCATGGCTGCACTCATCATTAACGCCGTCATTTTTTTCAGGTTTTTCTTCATGATATTTCCCCCTTATGGTTTGAATAATTTTTGTTCTTTTATGTAATCCTCTTATTG
>URUZ01000367.1 GCA_900551225.1 uncultured Clostridium sp. | reverse complement strand
TTATAATATTCTTCCATATAATGGAAAAGACCGCTTTCCCGGAGATGAACTCCTGGCAAACGGTCTAGGGCGCGTCTTAAAATTACTTTCCGTCAGATGTGCGTCACACTTTGTGGGGGCATTCAGTCCTTTTTCGCCGGACCGCTCTCACCTTTCAGGCTGCGGATTGCCTCCAGCATGGCCTCGTCCTCATCCTCAAACAGGGGACGCATTCCGCCGGACCGATCCTCCTCTTTGGGAATGTACCGTTTAAAAATAGCGGTAAAAAAATAGGAATTGACAAATGCAATCAGCGGCATACCGAACAGGATCAGCAGCATGGCAGCCTGAGGCAGGTAGAACAGCGCCAGGTAGGAGCCGACTACGATCAGGATGTCCATGGCCACAATGCCGATGGTCTGGAACAGATGGCGGATGGACATGAAAAATGCGTTGAACAGGGTGCGCTTCACCGGGTTGTAGAATCTGGCCTGGAGAGGGAACACATAGGTCATGACAAACAGGTAAATCAGCAGGAATCCGCCGAATATGGCCATCAGTATATTCCTGGCAGTATCCCCCACATTCATCCGGCCTGAGTAAAAGAACCAGAAATCAAATCCCAGGATCACCCCAAAGGCCATAAGCACCAGCCAGATCACCGTGGCCTGCTTAAAATTGTCCCTGAAGGAGCGGAAAAAGGACTTGATGGTGGAGTCCTCCTCATTGCGCGCCAGCTTTAAGGTTACATAATATACTGCGGTGGTGGAGGCGCCGATGGTAAATACCGGGATGGAACAGATCATCCATAATATATTCAAAAGGATCAGGTCCCCCAGCTTCCCAATAAATCTCCACACCGGATTGTCATAGTTAAAAAGTCCCTGCAGCATGCCGTACCTCTACTTTCTCTGTTGTCTGTGTTCTAATTATAGCAAACTCTTATATAAATGAAAAGGGCCGCGGCCATTTCATAAAAAATTAATGAACCGGGCAGCCTTTTTGTGATATTATTAGAGCATATTGTTTTACAGAAAGAGGGGAATGCCATGTCTATCAGAGAAGAGGCCGCCAGAGAACGGAAGAAGTTGAAGCAGATGACCGGGAAGGACAAGCTATGGTATGTCTGGGAGTATTATAAATTCCATATAGCCGCGGTCCTGGTGCTGGTCTGCCTTCTGGGCGTGGTCTGCAATTCCCTGTACCGCCAGAGCTTCACAACCCGGCTGTCCTTCTGCGTGATCAACGACAAGTCAGGGGACACCAGCAGCTTTGACCAGCTGGAAGCAGGGCTTAAAGAGGCCCTGGACTGCGGGAAAAAGGACCTGATTGAGATCAATGCAGGCATGTACGCCACCTACGATGGCTCAGTGAGCCAGTATAGCTATGCCACCATGGCCAAGATCAGCGCCCTGGTGGCGGGGAAAGACCTGGACGTGATGATTGCCGACCAGGACACCATAGACCACTATGGGGAGGCCCAGGCATTCGCGGACTTAAAGCAGCTCCTTCCTCAGGATCTGTACCAGGCCGTTGAAGACGATGTGTACAGCATCCCCGGCCCGGACGGCGCGCTCCGGCCCGTGGCCCTGTCCCTGGAACACACTGCATTTCACCAGGAGACCGGCGTCACCATGGCGCCCGCCTATCTGGCTGTTCTGGACAATTCTGGACGTACAGAAGCAGCTGTCCGGATGATCCGCTATCTGTTCCCCTGATCTTTCCATGACCCGGTACGAGTTCCATACCAAGGCTTTCCGCCACGCAGCGGGAGGCCTTATTCTCTTCTGCGATCAGCGCGCAGGCCCGGCAGCCCAGCACCTCACGGGTGTATTCCAGGATCTCCCGGCAGGCTTCCGCTGCGTAACCGCGGCGGCGGTACGGGGCGAAAATGCGGTAGCCCAGCTCCAGGAAGGGCAGGCCGCCGGAACCTGCATCCAGGCTCTGTTCCAGCTCCTCCGGAAGCCTGGGCCGGTCCACGCCGGCCAGGCCCACCAGCCGCCCGTCCTCCCGCCTCAGCACAGCCCAGATGCCATATTCGAAGAAACTGTACTGGGTTTGGATATACGCTTTCAGCTTCTCCTCATCCCGAAACAGTTCCTCCGCGGCGGACAGCTCCTCCTCCGGCAAAATCAGATCACAGTCCTCTGCCCGCAGCTCCCGGATCATCAGACGCTCTGTCTCCCCGATGATCCACGGCAGGCCCAGGAACCGCCTGGCCGCCAGTTCCGCCAGCTCTTCAGTGGCGTACTCCCAGCCCGGAGCGATGTAGGGGACCCACGCCAGGCCTCTGACCGACATTTCCCAGTCTCCTCCCGTCGGCATTTCCTCCACGCCAACAATGGCCCTCCCGGCGGCTTTCGCCGCCAGGAGGGCCTCAGGCTCGTCAGATAAAACAACAGTTGTACAGATACCCTCCGCGCGGACCTGAATCTCCTTTACCATGGTCGGATTAAACGGTCTCCGGCTCCGGGTACTCGGTTCCGAAGGTCTCCACTGTCATGGAAGCAATCTTCTGCTCCTGTAACGGACGGTCGCTGTAATCTGTCTGAACATCCGCAATCTTGTTCACAATGTCCATTCCCTCGATTACCTTTCCGAAGGCCGCATAAGCGCCGTCCAGATGGGGAGAATTCTTGTGCATCAGGAAGAACTGGGAACCAGCGGAGTTGGGGGACATGGCTCTGGCCATGGACAGCACGCCCTCAGTGTGGGCCAGCTCATTCTTAAAGCCGTTCTGGCTGAACTCCCCCTTGATGCAGTAGCCGGGGCCGCCCATCCCTGTTCCGTCGGGGCAGCCGCCCTGGATCATAAAGCCGCGGATCACGCGGTGGAAGATCAGGCCGTCATAATAGCCCTTCTTCACCAGGCTGATAAAGTTGTTAACAGAATTGGGGGCGATCTCCGGATATAACTCCGCTTTCATCACATCGCCGTTCTCCATTGTAATTGTAACGATCGGATTACTCATATTCATATTCTCCTTTTATGGCGGACCGGGCGGGCCGGCCCTTTTTCTTATACGTTGTGAATACCCCCAGCGCGTGGGGTTCATCGTTTATAAACTATATCAGATTACATCCCGTTTGTCCAGACGGTCCCTTCTCTCATGAAGCCCCGGCCGCCTTATCATTTTTCGCCATCTTCATGAATATGCGGGCCAGTATCCACACTGCCGCGATGGCCAGCACAAACTCTGCCAAAGGCTGCGCGTAGGTAAGTCCGTACAGCGGGAAAAAGTAGTTCAGCACATAGAGGGCCGGAATCTCCAGCACAATCTTGCGCAGAATGGCAAAGGTGAGGGCCATGCGCCCCATTCCGACCGCCTGGAATACGCCCACTGCGATAAAGTCCATACAGAGGAAGGGCAGCACCAGGCAGAATCCCCTCAGGAATCTTGTGCCGTAGGCAATAATGGCCTCATTGTTCATAAACGCCCTGGTCAGCGTACCCGCTCCCACATAATAGAACACGGTCACCGCCACCAGAAACGGCAGCAGCGTCTTAACGGTAAAATAGACGCTCTCTTTCATGCGCTTGTGGTTTCCGCTGGCATAGTTGTAGCTGATCAGCGGCATGATGCCCTGGGAGAAGCCCATGGCCACCTGCAGGGGCACCATGTTGACCTTCTGGGCTATGCCCATGGCCGCCACCGCGTCCGCGCCGTAAACCGATGTGAAATTGTTCAGGATCGTCATGCCGGTCACATTTAAAAGGTTCTGGATGGCCGCTGGGATTCCTACGCCGCACACCCCCAGCACAATTGCCTTGTGCAGGCCGAATTTGCGGATGTTGATGCACACGAAGGTGTGTTTCCGCCTCACATACAGCAGCACGAAGAAATAGATACAGGCCACGCAGTTGGACAGGAAGGTGGCCAGTCCGGCTCCGGCAGCCCCCATGTTGAACCCCCAGGGAAGGATGAAAATGGGGTCCAGGATAATGTTTAAGAGACATCCGCTCATGGTTCCCAGGCTGGCGTGAAGGGACGATCCCTCGGAACGCACCATGTAGGCCATCACCACATTCAGGATGGCAGGCGCAGCGCCAAAGAGCACCGTCCATTTCAAATAAACTTCCGTAGCTGCCATGGTGTTGGCGTCCGCCCCCAGCAGCACCAGCAGCGGCTGCTGGAAGATCACGCACAGAATGGAAAACAGCACCCCGGAAAACAGAGCGCAGTAAAACCCAAATGCAGAGCTTTTGCGCACCGCGTCATAATCTTTTCTTCCCAGCGCCCGGCTCATCATGCTGGAGCTGCCCACGCCGAACAGGTTGTTGACCGCGTTAAATGCCAGCAGCACCGGGGCTGCCAGGGTCACCGCCGCATTCTGCACCGCGTCGTTCATCATGCCCACAAAATACGTGTCCGCCAGGTTGTATATCACCATTACCAGCGAACTTAACACAGTGGGGACCGCCAGCTGCATAACCGCCTTTGGCACCGGTACTTTCTCAAATAGTATTGTCTTTTCGTCTTCTATCACGTCTATCTGCCCCCGATTCTATGGATGTTGTATATAATGATGGTCAAATGCCTCCAGATTCTGCTGCGCCTCCTGGGGCTTAGGCCCGTCCCTGCCCACGCTGAGAATCAGGTTCCCGTTCTCGCCGCGGACGTCCCAGAGCCAGCCCTGGCCCACCAATTCCCGGATGATATCGTAGATGCGCACGCCCTGGCACACGTATTCCTTTTCCATGTACAGATAATCCATGTCCGCATACTGTAAATACTGTAAAAAACTGGGAGCATCCGACACCACCTCCGGGTTGCCCCAGTAGCCGGACACATCCACATAGGACTGGACGCTGCATGGAAATGTCAGCACGCCCGGCACCTCCCCCAGGGCGATCACCCTGTTTTTGGGGTCCGCTGCCAGGATATTCCAGATCTCACCGCTTCCCTGCCTCATCCGATCTTCCCTGGCGGCCTGGACATGGTCGTAATACCCGGCATGTTTCAGATGGAATCCGCCGTTTCCCAACGCCCAGGACCAGTTAGTCAGGGCGCACAGCACGGCAGCCAGCGCCCAGGCCGGAAGCAGCACCAGCCGGGAAATGCGCCTTGGCGCCGGTACCATCCCCTCTCCCCAGATGCAGAAGTTAAGGATCACCAGCGCGTAGAACAGCATGTAGTAGTTTCCGTCAATCTGGGACAGGGAATACAGGCTGACCAGGTTTACCACCAGCACTCCGGCAGTGAGCATGGGCAGATATCCAGGCACCCCATCCCTGCCCTTTTTCCTGGTTCTCATGCACAGCCACACCACCAGCAGAATCAGCGGCAGCGCCGTTCCCCAGGCGATGACCACGTGGGCCATATCCTCCCCCTGGGGATTTAAGATCACGCCGTAGAGGCGCCCGCCCAGGAAGCGAATCTTCTCCCACAGGGTCATATCACCGCCGGAGGAGGGGAAACCTGAGGCGTAGAATGGGTATTTCACCGTGAAGCCAAGCTTCTGGAACAGCCCATAGAATACGGAGGTCACAGGCACGCCCACCAGCTTAAGGGTTCTGCCCCAGATACCCGCAAGGGCGGCCAGGGAAGGGATAAGCGCCAGCCAGATTCGTGGAGAGGCGGGCCAGATACGCGGGCCAGCGGGCCCGATACGCGGACCGGCGGGCCAGATACGCGGGCCGGCAGGCTCGATACGCGGACCGGGCGGCTGACTCCGCCTGTCATCTGCCAGCCCCTTTCTGCCCGCGCAGTAATCCCACAAAACCCAGATCAGAGCCATCCCGCCCACTGCCGTGGAGTAGATCAACGCCGTGGGTTTCATGGTGAAGCTCAGCAGCGCCGCGCTGACGCCCAGCACCAGCCAGTCCGCCAGGCGCTCCTGCTCATACTGCAGAACACTGTGGATCATCAGCAGCTGGAACAGCAGGGTAATCAGATCCGCCTTGGCCGTGCAGGCCATGTTCATGATACCCGGCACAGCGGCCATCAGAAACGGCACCCAAAGGGCATTGTTCCGGTTCATCCGGACGCAGGCCGCCTCATACCCCGCCAGCAGCACCAGGGCCGCTGTCCATAAATTAAATGCGATGAGAAAACTGTAAGAGGGCAGCCCGGCCAGCGGCAGCGTCAGCACCTCCCAGCCCTTGGGATAGGTGTAAACCACACCTAGGGTCCCCAGATTCTCATAGATACTGTTTCCGCTATCCAGCATCAGGTGGGAGCGGACCCCGTACCAAACGCTGTCAAAATCCACCGCCACATTCATGCGCCCCATCTGCATGAACCAGAGCGCGCCCATGGCTGCCAAGGCCAGGGCCGCAGCCAGGCTGAGGCGGCCAGGCCT
>URUZ01000366.1 GCA_900551225.1 uncultured Clostridium sp. | reverse complement strand
TATTTACTCTTATAAACATCATTCTCCATAAAATGTCGATTTTTGTTCCGCTCAAGTACCTCGTTTTCTCTCTACTTAATTTACTTTCGCAGCAGAACAATACTTTCCACATTCCCAGTAGAAGGAAACATATCCACACAACACCCTTTCACCACCTCATACCCCCGCTCCTGCAGCACCACCAAATCCCTCACCAGGCTGGTAGGCTTACAAGAAATATACACAATCCGATCCACTCCAAAATCAATGATCTTCCCCAGAGCCTTGGGGTGAATCCCATCCCTTGGCGGATCTACCACGATCAGGTCCGGCTTATCTTCCAGCTCATCGATCACCTTCAGCACATCCCCGGCTATAAACTCGCAGTTCTCCAGCCCATTGAGCTTCGCGTTCACCTTGGCGGCTTCCACTGCCTCCTCCACAATCTCTACCCCCACCACCTTCTTCGCCACCGGGGCCAAAATCTGGGCGATGGTTCCGGTTCCGCTGTACAGGTCGAATACCACCTTATCCTTGGTCTCTCCCACATAACTTCTGGCTGTGTCGTACAGCACCTCCGCTCCCAGGGAATTGGTCTGGAAGAAGGAAAATGGAGAGATTCTGAACCGCAGCCCCAACAGTTCCTCGTAGAAATAATCCTGCCCATAGAGTACATCCGTCCGGTCGCTCTGTACCACGTCCGCCAGAGAATCATTGCAGGTGTGCAGAAGCCCGGCCAGGGTTCCCTCCAGCCTTCCGTCACGCTCCAGCCCCAGAATCAGTTCCTTCCAGCCTTCCAGCACCGCAGCTTCATCGGCAGTGGACCCCAGATACCCTGTCTGTGTGGTGGTCACCAGATCCACCAGGATCTCCCCTGTCCTCACAGCGCGGCGGACCAGCAGGTGGCGCAGATACCCCACATGCTGCAGTTTCTTATAAAATGCCGTCCCAAGCTGTGCAAAATACTCCCTGGTAGTCTCCAGAATCAGGCAGAAATCCGGGTTCACAATCTGGCAGTGGGGCGTTGTCACGATATCATGGAAACTGCCCCGCCTGTGCATGCCCAGAGCCAGGGGGCCGTCCTTGACCTCATCGCCGAAGGAAAACTCCATTTTGTTGCGGTAGCCCTTGTCCAGCGGGCTGCCCTTGATGCCCTGGAAATCATAGCTGCCCGGCTCCACCACGCGGTCCAGCAGGCTCTTAACCTGTACTTCTTTGATCTTCAGCTGCTCCTCATAGGGCAGGGTCTGGTACACGCAGCCTCCGCACCGTCCGAAATGCACGCAGGCCTCCTGGGGCCGCTCTACAGGGGACGGTTCCAGGATCTCCTGCAGACGCCCCTCACATTTCCCATTGCGCTTCTTGGTCAGCACGCCCCGGATCTTCTGTCCCGGGATGGCATTTTTCACTACAATCCGAACACCGTCCACTGTCACAATCCCCTTGTTGGGAAACTCTATTACTTCAACAATTCCTTCAAATAAATCGCCTTTTTTCATCCTTTAATCTCCATTCATTCCCGTGCTCCAGGCTTATCTGCCCTGGGCCATGTATCAGCTATCCTATTATATCAGAAAACCATAGTATGTCCAACCATTTCCCCACAGCGCTTCTCAATTGACAGATCCCGCCCCATCCTCCATAATAGGTTTATCAAGATAAAGGACGTGCAGATAGATGAAGGATTCCGATTGGATCATTTTAGATGAACTCTACAAAAATCCCAACATCACCAAAGTGGCGGGCCAGCTCTATATCACCCAGCCCACGCTGACCAAACGGCTTCAGGCCATTGAGGACGAATTCCAGATCCGGATTGTAAACCGCAGCACCAAGGGCGTGGAATTCACCAGGGAAGGGGAATATCTGGCGGCTCAGGCGAAACAGTATCTCCGCTTTATGAAGGAAACCCGGGACGGAATCCGTGGGCTGAAAAAGGAGGGCTGCGGCACCATCCGCATCGCCGCCTCCTACACCTTCAGCAAATTTCAGCTGTCAGAGATCCTCTATTCCTATGGCCGGCTCCACCCCAACCTGTGTTTTGAGATCCAAAATCTCCGCAGCCATGAACTCATGGGGCTGGTGGCAGACGGTGAGGCGGATGTGGGATTTGTCCGGGGCAACTATGACATTTCTCTGAAAAAATGTCTGATTCTCCGTGAAAATGCTTACGTGCTGTGCAAATCACCCATCACTCTGGACCGGCTTCCCGAGCTTCCCATGGTGCGCTCCGCCCTGGGGAATTACACCCAAAGGGTGATGGATCAATGGTGGAATCAGCATTTTGACACACCGCCCAACGTGGATACCCTGGTCCAGGATGTGGACATCTGCTGGCGCCTGGTGAGCCGCGGAATCGGCTATACCCTCAGCTTTCTTCAGGAATATCAGCTTCAGGAACTGGGGATGTTCTACCTTCCCATGCTTCACCCAGACGGAAGCCATATTGAACGAAATACCTGGTTTGTATATGACGGGCACAAGGCCGCGCCGGACTATGTAACTGATTTTATCCGGCATATTGAAGGCCATTATGCAATTGAATCTGCTTAGCTGTGATCAGCGCACTTTGGGGCGCTTCAACTCGTATGGCAGCGAAACCGCGCACCCCACAGGCAATTCACAACCTGCCAATTCCCCGGCGTCATTCCATTTTGGAATGACGCCATTATTTTATACAATTTTACCATTCCCTTAAATACAGCTATAATTACCCCATACAAAAAACAGATATAAGGAGGAAGCAATGGCAGACCAAATCACCGAAAAGGATAAAATACTGCTGCAGCAATGCCGTGACACCGGTATCGGAAAATTCGTAAGCGAGGAGCTTCTGAACATGTATTCCGTGTACCGGGAAGAGCAGTTTGTGATCCCCACAAGCTATGGGGACTGTACCCTATACATGTACTGGCCCAGCCATACCGGGCAAAAACTGCCCCTGTATGTCAATGCACACGGAGGCGGATTTGTGAAGGGGCTGCGCCAACAGGATATTGTATTTTCCAGAAATGTGTGCTCTAATCTGGGCTGTATTGTGATGGATATTGACTACACGCCAGCGCCGGAGCTGAAATTCCCGGGACAGATCCATCAATGCTATGAGTCCATCTGCCATGTGCTGACCCGCCATATGGAGTGGGGTATTGACCCGGAGCGCATCGCCATGGGCGGTCACAGCGCCGGGGGCAGCCTGACCGCCGCAGTGTCCATGCTGGCTGGGCAGAACAGGGAATTCTCCCTGTGCCTGCAGATACTGGACTACGCGGGCCTCAACCTGTACGAACCTGCCCAGCTGAAGCGAAACGGCTATGCCAATCCCCGGCTGAACCCGAAAAAATCCGAGTTCTACAACCGCATGTACTTAACCTGCGCCGAGGACAAGCTGGACCCTCTGGCCTCCCCTCTTCTGGCCCCGGACTCCATGATCCGCCTGTCTCCCGAGACACTGATCATCGCCTGTTACAACGACTTTTTCTGTGACGAGGATCTGGCCTATGGGAAGCGGCTGGCTGAAAATGGGGTGACGGTTACGGCGAAAACGTTTCTGGACAGCAGCCACGGCTTTCTGGTACAGCGAAAGGATGAATTCAAGCTGGCTGAGAAACTGTTTTTCAGGTCTCTGAAAAATGCATTTGAGCTGCCGCTGTAAGCGGCTGATGGAGGGTATGATTATGGAGAAAAAAACTGTTTTAAATATCGCGGGGCTTCCCTGGTATGTCTGCCTGGGAGCCTGCGCACTTGTACTGCTGGGGGCTTACACGGGAACACTTTCAACGGATATTGCGGGGGCTCTGGCGTTCGGCTGCGCCATCTCGGCCCTGCTGTATGAGTTCGGTGAACGCCTTCCCATCTGGAACAGCTATATTGGAGGCGGGCTGCTGATGGTATTCTTCGGCACAGCCATTCTGATGTACTTCGGGGTGCTGCCGGAGAAATATACGGAGGCCATTGGGACCGCCATTCAGGGAGACCCCAACCTGCTGAACATTTTCATCGTTTTCCTGATCACAGGTTCCATCCTGTCCCTAGACAGAAAGATCCTGCTGCAGTCATTTGCAGGGTACATACCTGCCATCCTGGGCGGCCTGGCCTGCGCCATGGCTTTCGGAGTCATCGCAGGGCTGTTCTTTGGGATCGATCCTGCCAGCATTGCCATCAAGTATGTACTGCCCATCATGGGCGGCGGCAACGGCGCCGGTGCAGTGCCCCTGTCCCAGATCTATGAGAATACCACCGGACTGCCGGCTGCCAGCTATTATTCCCACGCCATCATTGTCCTCACCATTGCCAATGTGATCTGTATTGTCGCCGGCGCTCTGTTAAACAAGCTGGGGAGCGTGAAAACGGGACTTACGGGGGACAAGAAAACACTGATGCGCAATGCAGGTGTTCTGGCTAAAAAGGATGTGAAGACCGACTCTGACGTGGAGGATCTCAGAGGTGCATTTTTCCTGGCGCTGACAGCATTTGCAGTGGGGAATCTGTTTTCAAAATGGCTGCTTCCCTCCATAGCAGGGGCCAAAATCCATTCATTTGCATATACCATCCTGTTCGTGGTGATTCTGGCGGCCACGGGCATTGTGCCGGGGAGCGTCTGCGCCGGAGCCAAACGGCTTCAAAGCTTTATGATCGGCGTATTCGGCATTGCCATGATGGTGGCCATGGGTGTGGATTTTGACCTTGCAGAGCTGGCTTCCGCCCTGAGTCCGGTCAATGTGATCATCGCCATAGCGGTTGTGCTTGGCGCCATCATTGGCTCGGCTGTTGTGGGCTATCTGGTGGGCTTCTTCCCCATTGACTCTGCTGTCACTGCCGGTCTGTGCATGGCCAACCGCGGCGGTTCCGGGGACATCGCAGTGTTAGGTGCTGCCGACCGCATGGACCTGATCGCCTACGCACAGCTGTCCAGCCGTGTGGGCGGCGGAATTGTGCTGGTGGCGGCAAGTATTATCTTTTCTTTTGCGCTGTAGGCCTCAGACTGCCGGTTACACGGCGCTGAAGCTTGGTGTTTTTTATTCCGGACCCGCTCTGCAGCGATTGACAAACCTGTGCCTTGGGCTTAAACTCAAACCATATCACTAGGGCGTGTTTGAAAATTCATTTCCGCCATCTGCACGCCCCACTTCGCGGCATATTTGGTCCCAATTCAGTCAGCGTAGCCCACTACGCCTCCTTCATCGGGGCCAAATCTCCCACAAAGTGTGACGCACAGCTGACAGAAAGCAATTTTCAAACACGCCCTGGAGAGGAGTCCCCATGACACACCACGAAATAGAGCAGACCATCCTGACCACAGACTGGTCCCAGTACGAAACAGCCTACGGCAATGCCGCACAGGATATCCCCTATTATGTGACGGCTGGGGATAAGCGCGAATTCATCCCCAAGGTCTCCCAGTCCCTTCTGGATCTGTTCTCAGGCCACAGACAGACTGCGATGAAGGCCACCCATGATCTTTGGTGCGGCCTGTGCCATCAGCACACCTTTATATCCTCCGCCGCCCTGCCCGCATATGACATCCTGTTCTACGGCCTGCAGCATTTGGAGGAGGATTTAAAAATCGAGCTTCTGGACATATTCTACGGTTTTGCTGTGTGCTCTTCCAGGGAAAATGCCCCCGGTTCCTGGCAGGGACAGCTGCGTACAAAGCTGGCTGCAGATATGCCGTATTTCCAGTCCCTGACTGTCCATTCAAACGAGGATATAGCAGGATTTTCTGCCAATATTCTGGAGGCGCTGAGTTGAGCATAGAAGGGTACATCCGAAGAGATGTGGAATCAATTATAAAAGAACAGCAGCTGGACCGCAGCCGTATCTATGAGGTATCTAAACTGCACTATTCCGGAATAATCCGGGAAATCCAGACCAGATTTGTTGATAAAGGCGGGAACATCCACTGGTCTAATATGGGATATTTCAACCGGAATCTGCCCTGCAGGTCCTTATCAATAAATGGCAGGCCGTTGTGGTATCATGATCTGGATCACATCATACCCCGCCCTGATGAACCTGTATATGTCCTGCTGGAAGATGTGAAAAACTATACGGCCAAATACTGGCTATATGAAATGTATCTCCCCGAACTCAAACTGGTTTTAGATGAAATTTCAGGCCTGAATGACTTTTACATCGTATCCAGGAAGTATGAATGGCTAATCAGCGAAAACCATGAGGATATCATCTCACTGATCGGCAGCTGCCTTAACGCGGAATCTCTTGATATCAACTCAATGGGGATTTAGGGGTGGAAGGGTACGCGGGCGGAGCTGGATGCATCCGTCCGTGAGAGCCAGGGGCTGCGGGCGGGAAGGTTCG
>URUZ01000365.1 GCA_900551225.1 uncultured Clostridium sp. | reverse complement strand
GTGTATAAGAGACAGATCATCCACATCTCACTTATTATTTCATAAAAAATACAGGAGAAGAAATTAAATTCCTCTCCTGCATTGTAATGGACCAATCCGATTTCTCACCTGCTAAACTGGGACTGATAAAGCCTGTAGTAAGCCCCCTTCCGCTCCATCAGCTCCCCATGCCGCCCCTGTTCCACCACCTGGCCGTGATCCACCACAAGGATCTCATCCGCGTTCTGGATAGTGGAAAGTCTGTGGGCGATCACAAAACAGGTTTTACCCTTCATCAGGCACCGCATGGCCTTTTGGATCTTCTGCTCCGTCTGGGTGTCCACATTGGAGGTAGCCTCATCCAGAATCAGGATTCTGGCGTCCAGTAGCATGGCCCTGGCAATTGTCAGCAGCTGTTTCTGGCCCTTGGACAGGTTGGACCCGTCCTCGGTCAACACCGTATCATATCCCTGGGGCAGCTTCTCAATAAATGAATCCGCCATTGCCATCCGGGCCGCCTCCTTCACGTCCCGAAGCGTAGCCCCCGGCTTTCCGTAGGACAGATTCTCAAATACCGTGCCTGAAAACAGCCAGGTATCCTGAAGCACCATGGCATATGTGCCCCGCAGGCTCTTTCTGGTCACCTCCCGGACCGGCTGTCCGTCCACCAGGAGCCGGCCGGCCTGGGCATCATAGAAACGCATCAGCAGATTGATAATGGTGGTCTTGCCTGCCCCCGTAGGCCCCACGATAGCTACCAGCGCCCCGGGCCGGGCCGTCAGGGACAGGCCCCGCAGCACCGGCTGGCCCGGCTCATATCCAAAGGTCAGGTTCTCACATTCCACCTGTCCCGATCCGGTATCCAACTCCTTAGTCTCCCTATCCTCTCCTTCTGCCTCCGCCGGCTCATCCAGCAGGGAAAAGATGCGCTCCGCCGCAGCCAGCGAGGACTGCAGCTCCCCGATAATATTGGCAAACTCATTGATCGGCCCGGAGAATTTCCTGGAGTACAGCACAAAGGAGGAAATGTTGCCAATGGTCATAGTCCCTGCCAGATACAACAGCGCCCCAAATACGCTGATCAGGGTCAGGGACAGATTGTTCACGAAATTTACACAGGAGCCCACCATGTTGCCGTAATAATCCGCCCGGTAACAGGCTGCCGCTGCCTGGCTGTTCTTTTCTCCAAACCCCCTGATGGTATTCTCCTCCTGGCAGTATACCGCCAGCGTCTCCATGCCGGACACCATCTCCTCCGCGTAGCCGTTTAACTCCCCCAGGGACCGGGAGCGTTTCCTGTACAGGGGCCTGGTGCGGCGGGTGATCTGCCTGGTCAGGAAAATGGACAGGGGTACCGTGACCACGAACACCAGCACCAGTGTCCCCGAGATCCGCACCATCATGGACAGAGCGCCGGTAACCGTGATCACAGTGGTCATCATCTGCACTGCGTCGTGGGACAGGGAGGCATTGACCGTGTCAATATCATAGGAAATCCGGCTGATGATATCCCCTGTGGGCCGCGTGTCAAAGAATCCCACCGGCAGGTCCACCAGCCGCTCAAACACATCTTTCCTCATGCGCCCCACGATTCGCTGGCTCACAGCGATCATCAGCACGGACAGGCTGTAGGAGCAGATAAATGCCGCCCCATAGCACAGGATCATCCATCCTGCATAATGCCATACCCTTGCGAATTCCACCTTGCCTGGCCCAGGCTCTATGGCATCTACCGCCAGGCCGGACAGCATGGGGCCTGTGAGTGCCAGCAGATTGCCTGCCACGGACAAAAGTATGGCCAGAAGCAGCCACCAGCGCTCTGTCATCAGGTACATGCCCAGCTTCTTAAGGGAAGATCTGCTGATCTTCTCCTGCTTTCCTTTAAGCCTCTCCGGCCGGGCTGAAGAAGCATTTCTGGGTTCTCTCATATCAGCACACCCCCATCTGGGAGCGGCTGATCTCCCCATACTGCGGACAGCTGTCAAGAAGCTCTCCGTGAGTGCCCAGACCGGCCACACGGCCGTTCTCCAATACCAGGATCTGGTCCGCGTGGAGAATGGAGCTTACCCGCTGGGCCACAATAATCTTGGTGGTGCGGGGAAATTCCCGGTCCAAAGCCCTGCGCAGGTCCGCATCGGTCTGGTAGTCCAAAGCGCTGGAGGAATCATCCAGCACCAGGAATTCCGGCGCGCCTGCCAGTGCCCTGGCTATCAGGACCCGCTGCTTCTGTCCTCCGCTTAAGTTGGCGCCTCTGATATTCAGCCGTTCCTCCAGCTGTCCCGATTTCTCGCTCACAAAGGACTCCGCCTGGGCGCTGGCCAGCGCCTTTTCAATCTGGCTCTCACCGATCTCCCGCCCCAAACGGACATTTTCCAGGATGCTGTTGTTGAAGATCACATCATTCTGGAACACCACGCCGAACCGGCTTCTCAGCTCCTTAAGCTTCATACTGCGAATGTCCCGCCCGTCTATGAGGATCTTCCCCTCCGTCACGTCGTAGAACCGGAGCAGCAGCCTCAGCAGGGTGGATTTCCCGGAGCCGGTTGCACCGATGATGCCAAGGGTCCCGCCCCGCCTAAGCCCCAAGCTGATCTGTTCCAGGTTTCTCTTCCCCTCAAAATATCCAAAGTCTACATTGCAGAATTCAATATGATATGCCGGTGTTTCCTCAGTCACCGCCCCACCCGCCGTCTCATAAGCCTTCTCGGCCTTCAGCTCCTCCTCCAGCGCCAGAACCGCCTCAATGCGGTCAGCGGACGCGATGCCCTTGGAGAGGATGGTGATCATCTTGGAGATGGACAGCAGCGCGTTGAGTATGATGGTAAAGTAGGTGAGAAATGCCAGGATTTTCCCGATCTCCGTAAGGCCTTCATTAACCCGTATGGCCCCGGCCGCCACAATGGCCACCAGACCCAGATTCAATACCAGGTTCATCACCGGATTGATCACTGCCATGGTGATGCCAGCTGTCCGTTCACAGCGGACCACCTGGTCATTGACCTGGGCAAACCGCGCCTTTTCCCAGGACTCTTTGGACAGGGCCTTGATCACCCGGATACCGGCTATGTTCTCCCTGACCGCCAGCACCAGCCGGTCCGCCGCCCGTTGAAGACTGCTGTACATGGGTACGCTGCGCCTGGAAACAAAAAACACCACAAAACCCAGAATCACCAGAGCTGCCAGCAGAATGCATGCCAGATGGACGTCCAGGGTCATGGTGATGGCGATGCCGCCTATCAAAAGCAGAGGAGCCCGCACACCCAGGCGCTGGACTCTTCCGATTACATTGTATACATTATACGTATCACTGGTGAGACGTGAGATCAGGGACGGTTTGCCCACCTCCCCTGTCTGCCTGCTGGACAGGTTCATGATTTTCTCAAACAGATCCTGGCGCAGGTTCTCCGTGACCCCAGCAGCAACCTTGGAAGCCATGCGGTTGGCCGTGATGTTGAACACAGCCGCCCCGGCTGCAAAGGCCAGCATCAGGAATCCCCATCTAAAGATCATATCCTTCTGTCCTGTGGGAATCACCACATCAATCATCTGCGCCAGAATCCAGGGCAGACACAGATCCATGCATGTGCCGGAAAATTTAATGATAAAGCCCACAGCCATTCTCAGATAATATGGTTTCAGATAACAGTTTACGATCCGTTTCACCTGTGTCCCCGCCTCTCCCCCTTTATGTCATTCAGCCTGACCGGCCCAAAGGGAATTTTCATACTCACATCTATCTTTATAATTGCCGTCTTTTCCGTCATGATTCTCTATTTTAGCCGATTTCCAGGTGTTTTTCAATATGATCTGTCTTTATTCCTCTGTTTATTCCTCTGTTTATTCCTCGTCCTCAGAGTCCTCATACTCCTTGTTCAATTGATCTGTCCGCTTCTTATCTATGCGGTAGATCAGGCTGCGGGCCAGATGGAGGGCCACCACAACTGCCAGAAGGGTTACCAGATTTTCCTTAATGGCCCGGTCTGAGCCCCCCAGGAACACGAACATGTAGATGGCCACTGTGGCTGTGATCACGCCGATTTCCCTGATCCAGTATTTCTTTTTATCTACTGGTTTGTACACAGTCAGCTTCAGCTGCCAGCTTCGGATCAGCTGGAATACGGGGCCGCCAACCAGAATAATATATTCCACCACGCAGTCATCCAGCTTCAGCTGCAAAAATATAACCTTTGCAAAAAATGCCGCCGCCGCAAACAGATAAACCATTTTACCAAATTCTCCCCAGATTTTGTTGCTGGTCTGTATAATTCTCTCATCCTTCATAACTAGCCATCCTTTCTTATTCTTCCCAAAAGAGTTCATCCAGGGTTTTCCCCAGAACTTTACAAATAGCAATGCACAGGTTCAGCGATGGATTGTACTTTCCTGCCTCTATCATTCCGATTGTCTGCCGAGTCACCCCCACCAGGCCCGCCAGATCCTCCTGAGATAAATCTTTACCGGCACGGGCTGACTTTAATTTAAGGTTTTTCAATACGCCTTCACCTTCCTTTCTGTACCTATATCATACCGCCTTCTTTGCAAAATGTCAACTATATATTGCATTTTGTATGTGATTATTTTGCTTACAAGCTCCAAGCATGGTCACATGTAAGACGAGATGCCATTTTGTAAAATGAAATGCATTCTTTGTAAATGACAATTGAATATTTGTAAACGAAACGCCACTTTTATACTTGAGATGCAGGTTTTGTAAACCATATGCCATTTTTGTAATCGAAATGCAGTTTGATTTTTTGCTTTTATTGTCGTATGATAATAAAATAAAGTATGCCAAAGGGAGGTCGACTCCCTCTCGATTTTTTTGTAATCGGAGAATCCACCCCTAATTCCTTAAACAGATTAGACGTTGGCGGCACACTATTTTGTTATTTTTTGAGAAGGGCTGGTTTTAGCATGATGTCTCCGGGGGCAACCGGATTACATCCAAATTTATGCAAAACTTCTTCTCCGTGATAAAAGCTGAAGGTTTCGTATGGACTGCGATCATTCAGCTTTTTTCTTTTGTAGGAATTAATGTGGTTCATCATCACACTGATATCCTCCTGCGTAAAAGTATCAAAACTTGTCCCTTTTGGAAGTACTCTGCGTAACAGCTCATGATTTACCTCAATCGCTCCCTTTTGGTAGGGGCTCCCGGCATCACAATAAAACACTTTTGTCCTTGAACCTGTATATTTTACGGTTCCATACTCAATTGCTTTCGGATTAGAAAATTCACTACCGTTGTCGGTCAGAATCACCGGAAACAACTTTTTAAAAAGCTCATGTCCCAGTGTTTGATGAAGTGATTCAAAAATGTCTGTTACAGACTTTGATGTATTCGCATCACGTAGAAAAGCCAGCATAAAGCTGCATTCCACAAAGTGGATTGTAAGAAGACATTTGCCGCCTTTTTCCCCGATGACTGAATCCATTTGCACAATGTTCGAGTCAGGATTCTTATCAAGGAACTCGCAAAAGTTTTTGTAATTGCGGTCAATCCGGCAGCCTTTGTCAACTTTGAACTCCGGTTTTTTGTACCTTTCCCGGAATTTTACTTTTCGGGGCAGATCAATGTTTCTTATGTCAAAAAGACATGCATCAATATAATTATAAATGGTCTTTTCACTGCACATCAGTTCATCCTGATGGTTGATATAAATCTGGTTGACAGACTGCCCCTGTTCCACAAGCGGCGTAATGATTTGATTAAGTCTACTGACTTCCTCTTCTGACACACACAGACCGCTCCTTGAGGCAGAAATTTTTTCATGTGCATGGAGATGGGCATGCTCCGCATCGTAAATATTTTTCAGAAGCGTACACTTACCAATGCTTTCACAGCCATTGCAGACATAAGGGACCCGAAATCTTGCCATGCAGATTTCTTCCAGAAAGTCTGTGCAGTTTGAATTACAGGACTGACAGAGTTTACAGTAGATATCTGATTTACGGGTACACTCTTTTCCACAGACCTTTTTCTTTCTACAATCGAATCTGCCTTTACAGGCATTGAAAGGGAAGCCAGGATAACCAGTGGCAATATGTGAGCTGTAATTACGCACTTCTCTGGAGATAGTAGTAGGATTTTTATCCATGCGGCGTGCGATCTCCTTAAATGACAAAGAATCTTTCAGATATTTTTGCAGGCTAAGCCTGTCTTCGTAAGTAAAAAATTTAGACATCCGATATCCTCCGATCTGCCGCCAACTCTTTTAGGATAAAGGAATCTATAGTGCTATGGAAACGGAAAAGACTGGTAATCTCATTAAGCAATGAAACTATACCAATCTTTTTTGTAAGCCAGAATGCAACCTTCTGGTATCTATATTTTATTAACAAGTTTTAACTCAATCGGGAATTGGAAGGGTTGCATTTCGATTTACAATTGAGG
>URUZ01000364.1 GCA_900551225.1 uncultured Clostridium sp. | reverse complement strand
ACTAAGAACCGTATAATAATATAAAACTATTCCTCTGTTTGCCAGTAGCCTTGAGCGATGTCAACATCCCATATTAGGAGGTTTTTCCATGACGACTGACCATCCCACCTCAACCGGAATCCCCCATCAAATAAAATCCCACGCAGAGCAAAAGTCCGGTTTCTCTTTCGACGACGTCCGCGTGCATTACAATTCCATTAAACCGGCGCAGTTCCAGGCATACGCATATACCCAGGGGAACCAGGTGTACCTGGGGCCGGGACAGGAGCAGCATCTGAGGCATGAACTGGGCCATGTGGTACAGCAAAAGCAAGGCCGCGTGCGGCCTACAGGTGCAGTCAATCACGTCCCATTAAATGACGACCGCATGCTGGAACAGGAGGCAGACCGATTCTAACCGCCCTGACCCGGCCGGACCCGGCAGGGCGCTGGGCGGATTCACACTATCATACTTGTAGTCAGTAGTAGTCCGTATCCAAAGTCCATGTGCGCACAGCGCCTGATTCCCACGCCATGTGCCCGCCTGCAAAGCCATCCGCAGCACCCACTACGCCGCCGCTTTACAGACACACACCTGACGCAAACATCTGACGCAAATATCATGCAATCCATGCACACGAACTTTGGATACAAACTACAATTCAAAAGAGGAGAGGAGTATCATATGGCAGAGTATTTATCACCAGGTGTCTACGTTGAGGAGTTTGATTCCGGCGGAAAGCCCATGGAGGGCGTCGGCACCAGCACGGCGGGCTTCATCGGCGTGGCGGAGCGTGGCCCGGCACTGGGGCTTCCCCAACTGGTAACCAATTATGCGGAGTTCAAACGGATCTATGGGGGCTATCTATCGGCCAATGAGTTCGGGGACTACCGGTTTCTGGCCTATGCGGTGGAGCATTTCTTCATCAACGGCGGCGCCAGGGCTTTCATTGCCAGGGTGGCGCCCCAGGATGCGGTGTGCGCCCAGGGATCTGCGCCGGTGGGCGACGGCCCGGTCCTGAAATTGACAGCTAAGAACCCCGGGCTCTGGGGCAACAACCTGCGCGCAGTTATATCTCCGGCCAGCAAGGCTAAAACCCAGATTTATGAGGTGCTTGAGACCGCGGGCGGGGTCAGCTATTCTGTGAAAAACGGGGCAGGCTTTTTCCCTGGGGATATTGTGGCGTTTTCGGATGGAAGCCAGGTCGTTTATAACCGGATTGTGAAATGCAAGGATAATATTATGACCTTTGAAACGCCTTTTGAGGGGGAGGTGACGGATAAGTCGCTGCTTCCGGAAAAAGTGATTACCACCTGCGAGTTCAATATGGAGATCCGCTATGAGGATCAGATCGAAAGCTATGATAATCTTTCGTTTAATATCGAAATACCCAATTATATTGAGAAGAAAATGGCGAAATCGGATCTGGTAAATGTGGAGTATGCGGGGTCTGAACCGGAAGCGCCGGTTCCTCCTTTTGCGCGGATGGTGGCGGATGATGCTGCGGTGGCTTCTGTGGATTTTGCCGGGGGAAGCAACGGCAACGCGCTGGCTATGACCGCCGCGGACTTCATCGGCGTGGACAACGGCGCTGGGAGACGGACAGGCATCCAGTCATTTGTGGACAATGACGTGGTTTCGATCATCGCGGTGCCGGGCGTCACGGACCCCAATGTGCAGTTGTCCCTGACGGCCCACTGCGAGAACCTGGCCAGCCGTTTTGCGGTGCTGGATGTGCCTCAGGACCGGAGGAAGGTGCAGGATATTGTGGACCACAGGAACATTTTCGATACTACGTATGCGGCCCTCTATCATCCGTGGCTGATTGTGTTTGATCCGCTGGATAAGCGGAATATTGCGATTCCGCCGTCTGGTTCGATTATGGGGATTTACGCCCGCAGCGATAATACCAGGGGCGTGCACAAGGCGCCGGCCAATGAGGTGGTGCGGTCCTGTGTGGGGCTGGATGTGCAGTTTAATAAGGGGGAGCAGGATCTCCTGAACCCCAAGGGCGTGAACCTGATCCGGGCATTTCCGGGGCTGGGAATCCGGGTGTGGGGCGCCAGAACCGCCAGCAGTGACGGCAGCTGGAAGTATATCAATGTCCGCAGGCTGTTCATTTTTATTGAGGAGACCATCAAGGCAAATACAAACTGGGCGGTGTTTGAACCCAATGACGAGGTGCTGTGGGTGCGCGTGCAGCGGACCATTGAGGTGTTTCTGACCAATTTATGGAGAAATGGTTCTCTGGCGGGCAGCTCGCCTGACGAGGCATTTTTCGTTAATATCGGGCGCAGCACCATGTCCCAGGATGATATTGACAATGGACGGCTGATCTGTATTATCGGAGTGGCACCGGTGAAACCGGCTGAGTTTGTAATCTTCAGAATCACGCAGAAGACAGGGGATGCACAGTAGTTCGTAAGGAGGAGCAGTAATTATGGCAGGTTATCCAAGAGTGAAGTTTCGCTTTAAGTTAGAGATCGACGGCCTGGCCGCAGGCGGATTCTCGGAGGTGTCGGGATTTGACGCTACCATTGAGCCTATCGAGTACCGGGAGGGGGACATGGCGACTGAGACGCCGCTTAAGGTGGCGGGGCTGAGAAAGTACGGTAATATTACGCTGAAGAAGGGGATCATTGAAGGACAGGTGCTCTATGACTGGCTGGCCCCGGGGCTGACCAAGGCTGTGCAGCGCAAGACCGTGACGGTGAGTCTGCTGGATGAGGAGCAGAAGGTGGTGGCTTCCTGGCAGGTGATCAACGCCTGGCCGACCAAGTATACGGCGCCTGATTTTAATGCGACTTCCAATGAGATTGCGGTGGAGACACTGGAGCTGGCCCATGAGGGCATGGTTAAGAAGTCTTAAGGTATGGGGAAAACAGTACAGCGCGCGGGAAATGGCGGGGCAGAGGAGAGCCAGTGGCTTACCAACAGCCAGTTTACTGTTTATATCGGCTCTGCCAGCTATGGTTTTGCCAAGATATCTAATATTGCGGCGGAAATGGAATATGATTCGATTGTGGAGGGCGGCAGGAACTGGAGCCCCCTCCTGTTTCGTAAACCCAGATCCAGGCAGGATGTGCTGACGCTGGAGAAGGGGGTCCGGGTTCCGGGGGCGGCAGGGAAAAATGTGGTGTCCGTGGGCGCGGTATTGTCCGGCCTGATCATTTCCGTAGGGCCGGACAAGGATCACTGTGTCCGCTATACTTTTGACCAGGGAGTGGTGACAAAGGTGGAGCTGTCGGGGCTGGATGCTAAGGGCAGCGAGATCTTCATCAGAAAGCTGGAGATCGCCCATACGGGCCTGCGCCGGATGACAAGTGAGGAGAAGTAGTTTGGGGAAGGCGGTGTCTTATGGCCGGATCTGGCCTTCAGAAGGCTAAAATCAAGGTGTACCGGGAGCCGGAGGAGGAGATTGTCTGTCTGTTTAATCCATCGGAATACCGGATTTCGGAGAGCGCGGGTTATGCGAACCAGAAGAAACTGGGGCAAAATGGAAATACCAACAATTATACCGGCGGCCTGGAGTCCAGCCTGAGCCTGTCTCTTTATTATGATTTGACGGAAAATCTGGGTCAGCTTTCGGAGGAGGACAGGGGCAGGACTACGGTGCGGACGGACACAGATAAAATCGCCTCTCTGCTGAAGGTGGATGGGAGCCAGCACAAGCCGCCCACGATTGAGTTTATATGGGGAGACTTGGCCTATAAAGGGGTGCTTACTTCGCTGAACCGGGAATTTACATATTTTGGAATAGAGGGGAATCCGCTGCGGGCAAAGCTGGATCTGACCATATCCTCGGGGGAAAATGCCGTGGGCGATATGGACTCCCCCAAGGAGTCTCCGGACCGGACCAAGCACCGCATGGTGGTGGAGGGGACCAGCCTCTGGAAATTGGCCTGGGAGGAGTATGGGGACTGTGAGAAATGGCGGGAGATTGCGGAGTTCAACGGCCTGATGAACCCTCTGGATATCCGGCCGGGACAGATGCTGAGACTGCCGGCTTTGAAGGGGTGATATTATTTTGCTTCAAAGGCAGATTCCCCACCTCTAAGGTGCGGGTAATAGCAAATTTTCGGCGGATGTGCAGAGCATCCAGTGGCATATGTCATGTAAGTATAACAGGTATTTGCACCAACTCGTCGAGACGAATTGAACAGATATACGAGGTGAAGTCATGGCAAATGCCCCGGAAGCCCAGGTGAAGGCGGGCGGAAGCGATGTGGTGACGGAACTGGCGGCGGATATCCTGAAGGTGGAGGTGTACCTCAACCTGGATCAGGAGAGCACAGCAGTGATAGACCTTGTGGGCTGCTACGATGTGAAAAACCATGGCATACGCCCGGAGGTGAAGGCGGCGGTAATCCCCGGGAACAAGGTAGAGATCTTCATGGGCTACGCGGGTACGCGCTCCCAGGTGTTTTCGGGCTACGCGGACGTGGTGGAGCTGGAGGCGGGGGAACAGGATTATGTGCTGCGGATCATGGCCTGTGATGTTGTGAAGCTGATGAAGGATAACCGGCGCTGCCGCATTTTCAAGGAGCAGAGCTGCTCGGATGTGTTCTCGGCAGTGCTGGGGGATTACAGCGGACTCTGTTCTGTGAAGGTGGATGATACTACGGCCATGGACGCGGTCCGGGCATGGCACCAGGATGGCAGCGACTATGATTTTATTAACCAGGATCTGGTGCGGGAAAATGGGGAGGACCGGGATTTTTATGTGAGCCTGGGAACTGCCTATTATGTGGAAAAGGGGGATTCCAGCGCGGCTGTCAGCCTGACGCCGGATTCGGGGATCATCCATTTCTGCGCTTCTATGGGATATCTGAGCCGCACAGTGAAGGTGCAGGGGTGCTCAGGGGATTTCGCCTGTTATGGGGGCCATGCTTTGGCGGAGGCCTCGTGGAAGGGGACATTTCCGGGCACGGGGACGGAGATGCTGCTGATTCCGGCGGCGGATACCCAGGATAAGGCCCAGGCCTGTGCAGACCGGCGCGCCGGTGAACTGGCAGACCGGGCGGTGACTGTGAAGCTGACGCTGCCGGGGAACCAGGCCCTGCTTGCTGGGGAGTATGTGGCCCTGGATGAGTTTGACACTGAGATCAATGGGACATACCGGATGGAGCAGGCGGTTCACCGGATGGATGGCGAGGGATACAGGACGGAGATTGTGCTGTCCGGGAGAGGGAAGGGGTAACTGCAGATGGAACAGATTGTAACTGGAACGGTGATGGACAACTGGGAGGAGGAACATCCTGGGAAGATCCAGGTGTCCTATACGCTGGGAGAGCAGGGCGAGGTTCAGACGGACTGGATGCCGGTAATGTGCTCCTACGCTGCATCTGGCTGCGGCAGTTACACCCTGCCTGAGGTGGGAGCCACTGTGGTGGTGGGATTTGTGTACGGCAATCCCAACTGTCCTCTGGTGCTGGGCAGTGTCTGGAGCCAGGACAACCCCATGCCGGTAGAGACGGCCAATGAGAACAACTCCAAAAAACGGTGGAAAACCAAGGCGGGATATGAGCTTTTGGTGGATGAGGAGGAGAATCTCATCCGTGTTACTGATCCGGCCGGGCAGAATACTGTGGAGTGGTCCTCTGAGGAGGATCATGGGCATCTGACCGTCAATGTGATGGAGAAGGTGGATATCTCCATCGGCGGGGAGCCGTTTCTCACTTTGGAGAAGGAGAAGGTGACATTTGCCGGTGCTGTGACTGTTCAGGCGGAGGGGATGGCTGTTCAGACTGAGAAGGCGTTTTCTGTGGAGGCGGGGGAGGATATGAAGCTGAAGTCGGACGGCATGGATTTGGAGGCTGGTAAGGATCTGGAAATGAAGGCTTCTGGGAATGTGAAAGCGTCCGGGAAGAATATTGAATTGTCTCCCACGCAGAAGCTGTCCGTCTCCGGCGCCAACGTGGAAATCAAACCGAGCCAGGGAGCCGCGGTTAAGGCAAACCAGTTAAAGATTGAGGCTCTCTCCCTTGAAATGAAGGCAAATGCCAGCGCTAAGGTGGAATCCGGCGGAATCCTTCAGCTGAAGGGGAGTATGATGAAGCTGAACTGATGATGTGGCGGGCTGCGGCACTGAAACCTGTGTGACAGGAGGGATGAGATGGGCCAGGATGATTTTTTGGGACGTGGGTTTGCGTTTCCGCTGCAGGTGGATGCGGCTACGGGGCGGGTGCGGGAGACGGCTGGGGAGGAGGATATCCGGCAGGCAGTCAGCATAATCTTGTCCACCAGGAAGGGGGAACGGGTGATGCGCCCGGACTTTGGCTGCGATATCTACAATTTCATGTTTGGAACCATGGACTACACCTCCCTGCACCTGATGGAGCAGGCGGTGTGGGAGGCGCTGGTGCGGTTTGAGCCTGTCTCTTATACACATCTCCGAGCCCACGAGACCAGAGAGGATCTCGTATGCCGTCTTCTGCTTGAAAAA
>URUZ01000363.1 GCA_900551225.1 uncultured Clostridium sp. | reverse complement strand
TTTTTTTCAAGCAGAAGACGGCATACGAGATCCTCTCTGGTCTCGTGGGCTCGGAGATGTGTATAAGAGACAGGCTGGGGCTGGCTCCGCTGGGTTTACAAGATCTTTAAATATATAAAAAGAAGATACCAAAGGCGTAGGTTTTTTTATGAACCTGATCCTTTGGTATTTTTTTGACTTGACATTAGTACGGTTCTGGACTAAAATTGAATAGTACGGAAATGGACTAATATGGTTTATGAGGAGGAGACAATATGAGGGATCAAAATATTTTGATGGAGCAGCTCAATCGATACTATTACCTGTGGCGTGAAACTAATTTTATGTATGAGGAATGGTCAAAGGCTCATGGACTTTCTTTTAATAGTGTTATGGTGCTGTATTCAATTTATGAGGAGACAGGTAATTGCACGCAAAAATTGATTAGCCAAAAATGGCTGATTCCAAAGCAAACGGTCAACATGATTTTAAAAGACTTCGAAAAACGTGGTTTGATTGAGCTGGTTCCCCTGCAGGCGGATAAAAGGAACAAGGTTATCCAACCTACTGCGGCAGGAAAAGAGTATGCAGGGGCTATTATTACGGAGCTGCGGAAATTGGAGCTGTTCACAATTGAGAAGATGGGGGTAGAGCGCATGAGGAGGATAAATGAAGATATGGCTCTATTTATAGAACTGTTCAGCAAAGGAGATATTGGAAAAGATGTATAATCATAAGGATTTTTTTAAGTTTGTTATTCCATCTATTCTGGCATTCGCCTTATCGGGTGTATATACCATTGTAGATGGTTTTTTTGTCGGACAAAGCCTTGGGGATATAGGGTTGGCGTCCATTACATTAGGCTATCCCGTTGCGGCTGTTATACAGGCCATTGGAACGGGGATTGGATTGTCAGGAGCAATCCGGTTTACTATCTTCAATGCCCAGAAAAAGACAAAGGAGCAAAAGGAGTGCTTTGGAGGGACAACGCTTCTGATGCTGCTATGTGGCGCTCTGATTACAGCACTGCTTATAGGGCTGCTTTATCCGCTGCTCCGCCTGCTTGGCGCGGAGGGGGAAATATTACGGCTGACTGCTGAATATACCAGGATCATAGCAATAGGTACCATATTCCAAATTTTGGCGACTGGGTTTATACCTTTTATCCGCAATATGGGCGGCGCAACATTTGCCATGGCCGCCATGATTATAGGTTTTGTATCCAATATCATAGGGGATTATCTCTTGGTCTGGGTGTACGGCTGGGGAATGGCTGGAGCGGCATGGGCGACAATCGCCGGCCAGGCATTGACAATGCTGTCCGCAGTCATATATTTGGCTATGAAAAAAATTGGTTTCCGCCTGCCGGCAATGTCCGGGCTGCCGGGCTTTTTCGGGTCGGTGCTTAAGGTGGCGGCAGCGCCTTTTGGTTTGGCGTTCACGCCCACGATTATCATGATCCTGATGAACCGTTTTCTCTTACTGTACGGCAGCGAACAATCTATTGCGATTTACAGCTGTATTGGCTATGTTACAGCTGTTGTGTATTTGCTGCTGCAAGGCATCGGCGATGGGAGCCAGCCTCTGATCAGCCAATACTATGGCAGAAAAAATGTGGTAGTTATGAAACAAATAAGGTCTTTAGCCTATAAGACAGGCGCGGTAATAATTGGAATATGCATGGTTCTGCTGTTTCTGAGCAGGAGGCATATAGGCGTTTTGTTTGGCGCCTCTTTTGAAGCCAGCCAGGGGGTCGCTGCATATTTACCGTTCTTTTTGGCAACTATGCTGTTCCTCTCATTTGTCAGGATTACCACATCGTATTTTTATGCAACGGAACAAACTGGATTTTCCTATGTCTTAGTATATGCTGAACCGCTGCTGTTACTGGTAATACTGCTTTTAGCACCGCCTGTTATCGGCTTGAACGGGGTATGGGCAGCGGTTCCCCTTGCTCAATTCCTGACCTGGTGTATCGCCGTTTTCACAAAACACATGGTGGACCGCGGCATGGCTGCGGCAGAGCTGAAAGGAGAAGCATAGGACTTTACACACATTTTACAAAATCTATACCAAACCATGCTTTCGCCTTCTCCCGAACTTTAATATACTCCAAATTGTAACAAACAAGGGAAAACAAAAAATCTGAAGCGCCTGGAATCGGACGGGGCGCGAGACTATTCGGAGGCGAAGTATTATGAAAAAGAACAGTAAAATGATTATGGCACTGATTGGCACAGCGGTTCTGGCAATGGGCGCCCTGGCAGGCTGCGGCAGCTCTGCTGCAGAGACAACCAAAGCGGATGTAACCACTGCTCAGACAGAGGCAGCTTCCACGGCAGGGACCACAGCGGCCGATACCACAGCGGCGGAGACTGAGGCAGCGGTTGAATTAAGCGGCTCTATCAGTATCGTTGGTTCCACATCCATGGAGAAGTTCTCCAATGCGCTCAGCGAGGTATTCATGGAACAGCACCCCAAGGTTACGGTTGCGGCCCAGTTCGTAGGTTCCGGCGCAGGCGTTGAGGCTGTGACTAACGGCACCGCGGATATCGGCAATGCGTCCAGGGAGCTGAAGGATGAGGAGAAGGCCAACGGAGTCATTGAAAATATTGTGGCAATTGACGGAATTGCAGTAATTGTAGATCCTTCCAACGCAGTTGCGGATTTGACCAAACAGCAGCTGGCTGATATCTACAAGGGAACCGTCAACAACTGGAAGGACGTGGGCGGAGCGGATGCCCCCATCGTGGTAGTAGGCCGTGAGTCCGGTTCCGGCACCAGAAGCGCGTTCGAGGAGCTTCTGGAACTGGAAGACATCTGTAAGTACAGCAATGAGCTGGACAGCACCGGTGCAGTGATGGCCAAGATCGCCTCCACTCCCGGTTCTATCGGATACGTATCCCTGGACGTGCTGGATGATACGGTAAAAGCGCTGGATTTAGAGGGAACCAAGGCTACTGAGGAGAACATCAAGGCAGGAAGCTATTTCTTAAGCCGTCCCTTCGTTATGGCCACCAAAGGCGAGATCAGCGCCCAGAATGACAATGTAAAAGCACTGTTTGACTTCATCTACTCTGCTGAAGGTTCTGAGCTTGTTAAGTCCGTAGGACTGATTGCAGTAGACTAAGCCAGATATCAGCGAAGGAATACCGGTCAACCAGAAAGGAGACTCTCCATGAGTTCGGAACCATTTTCCATACGATCCCATCATGGCAGCAAGTCCGGCGTTGAGAAAGCTGCGCAGGTGATTTTCACCTCCTGCGGCTTTTTCGCCGTATTGGCAGTTGCTTCCATAGCGATATACATGTTGATCAGCGGCACCCCAGCGCTGTTTAAGGTTGGCATACTGGACATTCTGTTTGGAAGTGTGTGGAAGCCGGATGCCGCCAATGCCAGCTTTGGCATTCTGTATGTCATTCTTACTTCCATTGCAGGCACTGCCATGGCCATACTCATCGGAGTTCCCATTGGCGTGCTGACAGCAGTATTCCTGGCAGAGGTTGCGCCAAAACGGCTGGCAAATGCAGTCCGCCCCGCAGTAGAGCTGCTGGCCGGAATCCCGTCGGTGATCTACGGCCTTCTGGGAATCCTGATTCTTAACCCCCTGATGTATAAGCTGGAGCTGATGATCTTCAAAGGATCTGAGACACACCAGTTTACAGGCGGCGCCAACCTGATCTCAGCGGTGCTGGTGCTGGCCATGATGATTCTGCCAACAGTGATCAACATCAGTGAGTCCGCGCTGCGTGCAGTGCCCGGACATTTAAAAAGCGCATCCCTGGCCCTTGGGGCTACCAAGATTCAGACCATCTTCCGGGTGATGATCCCCGCCGCCAAATCCGGCATTATCACCGCCATTGTGCTGGGGACCGGCCGGGCCATCGGGGAAGCCATGGCCATCAGCCTGGTATCCGGCAGCTCTGTGAACCTGCCTCTTCCCTTTAGCTCCGTGCGTTTCCTTACAACCGCAATTGTATCGGAGATGGGATACGCCTCCGGCCTGCACCGGGAAGTCCTCTTTACCATTGGTCTGGTGCTGTTTGTATTTATCATGATTATCAATGTGAGCCTGACAAAGATTCTGAAGAAGGGGGGACAAAAGAATGACAAGTGATATCGCTATCCAGGTCAACAGCCGGTCCACGGTGAAAAAAAGCATTTACGGCAGACATGTGCGCACCTCAGACACCGTGCTCACCGGCCTGATTTACCTGTGCGCGGGTATCTCCATGGCCCTGCTGGCAGGCATCATGGGCTATGTGTTTGTCCGGGGAATCCCGCATATCAGCTGGTCCTTCCTGTCCACCGTCACAAGCGCCACCAAGGGCACCTTCGGAATACTGGGAAATATTGTAAATACCTTATACATCGTGGTCATCACCCTGGCCATTGCCACGCCCCTGGGTGTGGGCGCCGCTATCTATCTGAATGAGTACGCGGCACCTGGGCGGATGGTGCGGGTGATTGAGTTCACAACGGAGACGCTGTCCGGCATCCCCTCCATTATATTCGGCCTTTTCGGAATGGTTTTCTTCGGAAATGTTCTGGGCTTTAAGTATTCCATACTCACCGGAGCCCTGACCCTGACCCTTATGATCCTGCCCCTGATCACCAGAACCACCCAGGAAGCGCTGAAAACCGTTCCGGACAGCTACCGGAGCGGCGCTCTGGGTATTGGCGCAACCAAGTGGTACATGATCCGCACCATCCTGCTGCCCAGCGCCATGCCTGGCATTCTGACCGGGGTGATCCTGGCCATCGGGCGCATTGTAGGTGAGTCGGCGGCTCTGCTGTTCACCTCCGGAAGCGGTTATTACCTGCCCAGGAATCTGATTGGCAAGGTGATGGAGCCGGGGGGGACCCTGACGATCCAGCTGTACCTGTTCATGCAGAAAGCCAAGTATAATGAGGCCTTCGGCGTAGCTGTGGTGCTGCTTGTGATTGTGCTGGGCATCAACGGGCTGGCAAAATACCTCTCTCACCGATTTAACGTGGAATCGGATGTATAACAATAAAAGGAGACAAACGTGGAAGCGAAAACCAAGATTTCTGCCCAGAACCTGAACCTGCACTATGGTGAGAACCATGCGCTTAAAAATATCAATCTGGATCTCTATGAAAATAAAATAACTGCGTTCATCGGTCCCTCGGGCTGCGGAAAGTCCACATTTTTAAAGACCTTAAACCGTATGAACGATCTGGTTCCCAGCGTGTCTATCGATGGGACAGTGCTGCTGGACGATGAGGACATCTATCATCCACAGGTGGACACTACCCTGCTGCGCAAGAAGATCGGCATGGTATTCCAGCAGCCCAACCCGTTTCCCATGAGCATCTACGACAATGTGGCATATGGGCCGCGGATTCACGGGATCAAGGACAGGGCGCAGCTGGATGACATTGTTGAGCGAAGCCTGCGGGGCGCCGCGCTGTGGGATGAGGTTCACGACCGCCTGAAGAAATCGGCCCTGGGCCTGTCCGGCGGGCAGCAGCAGCGCCTGTGCATTGCCAGGGCATTGGCCGTGGAGCCGGAAGTGCTGCTGATGGATGAGCCCACCTCAGCGCTGGACCCCATATCTACGCTGAAGATCGAGGATCTGATGGACGATTTAAAGAGCCGCTACACAGTGGCAATTGTCACCCACAATATGCAGCAGGCCGCCAGAATTGCGGATTACACTGCTTTCTTCCTGGTAGGGGAAGTGATCGAGTACGCTACCACGGAGGAACTGTTTACCGTTCCCAGGGATAAGCGGACAGAGGACTATATCACCGGGCGCTTCGGATGATGGGTGTAAGAAGAGGAAAGGGGTTATAAAATGAGTGCCAGAGTAACATATGACCATGAGCTGGAGCTGTTGAATAAAGATTTAAAAGAGATGGCCCACATGGTGGAGAAGGCCATTGAGCAGACATTTGTGGCATTTGAGGATCACAATTTTCTGCTGGCCGAGGACATCATCAAGGGAGACAGGAATGTAAATGATATGGAGCGGGCCATTGAGGCCAGGTGCCTGTCCCTGATTCTCCGCCAGCAGCCGGTGGCCGGGGATCTGCGCCAGGTGTCCACTGCCCTTAAGGTGGTGACGGACTTAGAGCGCATCGGGGACCATGCTTCAGATATCGCGGAGCTGATTCTCCGGCTGAAGAGCGACCGGGCCTACCACATTGTAAAGCACCTGCCGGAAATGGCTGCCGCGGCCCAGCAGATGGTGCACGATGCCATTGAGGCGTTTATCAACCGGGATCTGGAAGCTGCCATGAACATTATCAAGCAGGATGACCAGGTAGATGAACTGTTTAATAATGTAAAATCTGATGTGATCGATCTGCTAAAAGTATCTCCCGGCCAGGCGGATCAGGGTATTGACCTGTTGCTGTCTCTTATACACATCTCCGAGCCCACGAGACCAGAGAGGATCTCGTATGCCGTCTTCTGCTTGAAAAAAAA
>URUZ01000362.1 GCA_900551225.1 uncultured Clostridium sp. | reverse complement strand
CCCGCCGGTCCTCCTTCACACCAGAAACAGCGAGATGTCCATCAATCTGGCCCTGGACGGCATGGGCGCAGCCTTTGCCCCTGAGAGCTATTACCGCCATGTATCGGAGGGGCGCAGCAGATCCTGCGTGTGCCTGTCCGTGGGACATGCCCCTGTGGTGACAACCACCATCGCCGCCTACCAGAAGAACCGGTACCTGCCCCAGCACGCCAAGGACTATATTGAGATCATACGGAGCTTCTGCCGGAATATGGAACAGGCGCTGCCAACCAATGAAAAACAGTAAAAGAAAGCAGCCCGGCACTCTCTGCCGCGGCTGCTTCCATTACTTAATCTTAAATACTCATTTAATCACAATCCGGCCCTGTCCTGCAGGGTCTGCGTACTCTGACCCCACATTTCCGCCCAGCTTTTTGATATAGCCTGCCAGGATATCCACGTCCACCATGGTCTCATCCTTCACCACATTGGCTCCGTTAAACATGGTCATCCCGTCTCCGCCTAATTTCAGCATATAATTATGTGAGGCCACGGTGTAGGTCTCTGCAAGATCAAGGGGCTGCCCGCCCACATACACATCTGTCACCCTATATGCTCCGCTTACTCCCGTGAAATTCCCCTTGTCATCCAGCGTCACCCCGGATTTCACCGATGTGTCGATGGTATAGGTCATCCCGGATACCTGAAGAAATCCGCCGCCCTCCTCCGGGCAGTATCTGGCTCCCATTTCCAGCGCATCCTTAACCTGCTGTCCTGTAACCTCCGCCACACAGCCCATATTGCCATAAGGGAACACAGCCAGGGCGTCGTTAAAGGTTATATTTCCCGGCTGGATATCCGCCCGGATTCCGCCGCCGTTGGAGAAGCCGATGTCCGCCCCCATCATCACCCGGTAAGCATCTGCCGTGAGATCGCCCAGATTGGTCTCTGCGCTGCGCACTGCCCGCATCCCGGTATTAATATTATTGACGGTCAAAACGGCGTCTGTGTGCCCGATAACGGCCTTCAGCGTCTCATTGTACTTAGACTGGATCTCCCTGATCAGCCGGTCCGTTGCGTAATCCCCTGCCTTGCCGTCATTTACCACACAGCTGCCCGGCAGCACAATGGACATTCCCACCCTCAGTTCATCCGGATTTCTGATCTTATCTAAATTATGATTATAAATGTCAACCCAGCGTCCTTCATCCCCCAACTCCCGGACCGCGATCCTGCTCAGGGAATCATTCCTTCCCACCACATAATCCCTGGCCCCGTCAACGGCGGGAACCTGGTCCACCAGCTCTGCGCTGATGGTGCCGTCCGGGGCAATCGTCAGCTTACCGATATTCTTCAGCTTAGCCCCCGTCTGGGTCAGGATTACATCCCTGCCATCCTTGTTCTTCACAATTGTCTGAGGAACCGTCTCATGGGAATGGCCGTCAATACATACGTCTATGCCGGTGGTATTTTTCAGAATACTGTCTGAGCTCCAGCGCTGCGTGACGCCGTTCTCCCCCAGATGTCCCACCAGAATCACATAATCCGCGCCGTCCGCCCTGGCCTGGTCCACGGTCCGCTGGATCTGTCCATAAAGCTTCTGCCCGCTGTCATCCTCACAGAACCCATATATATAATTGCCGCTGCTGTCCTGGAAATAGGCCGGCGTGGACTTGGTGAAGCTCTCCGGCGTGGTTGCCCCCACAAACGCAACCTGTGTATCACCGTATGTAAACATTTTATAGGGCGCAAACACAGTGGTCCCATCTGCCATAACAAAATTGCAGGAATAATAGCCGCAGTCCAGCTCCCCGGCCAGCTCCAGGAACCGCCCCATGCCGTAGTCATACTCATGGTTGCCCGGCACAGCGAAGTCATATCCCACCTGGTTCATAATATCCACAATATACCCACCGTCCGATATGGTTCCAATGGGAGCGCCCTGAATGGCGTCCCCAGCGTCCACCAGGGTCACATAGGGCGTCTCATGCTGCATCTGACGCTTGTACAGGGCCAGCCCCGCGTAGCCTATATTGTCGTCCACTCCACAGTGCACATCATTGGTGTATAGCACCACAATATCCCGGTCAGCCCCTGGCGCGGCTAATGCAGTGCCTGCGCACAGAACCAGCGCAGTTACCGCAGCCACCCACAGGGCGGCCCATCTCTTCACAGTCTCTGTTCTCATCATGTCCTCCTTCTCTAAATCAGCTTAACCCTTAGTATAATACAAAAAACAGGAGCCGTGTGAACCGTTTGTCACAAAACTCCTGCTTAAATCTCATATTCAGCTGACTTTCATCTTGAATTTCTGGATCTCCCGGTCCGAATCAACCCGCTCAATCATGGCGCCCAGCCCCTGGAGCTTCTCCTCAAAGCACTCATAGCCCCGCTGGATATATCCGATCTCATCCACAATGGTGTATCCGTCCGCCGCCAGTCCCGCAATGACCAACGCTGCGCCTGCGCGGAGATCCGGCGCGTTCACCTGTGCGCCTGTGTATCCCTTGACGCCGTCGATGACAGCTACATTCCCCTCCACCTTGATGCTGCTTCCCATACGGGCCAGCTCGTCAACATATTTGAACCGGTTCTCGAAAATGCTCTCGGTCACCATGCTGGTCCCCTCAGCCAGGGCCAGGGCCACAGTCATCTGGGGCTGCATATCCGTGGGGAAACCAGGATAAGGCAGTGTCTTAATATCTGTATGGCGCTGCATGGGCTTGCCCACGACACGCACCTCGTCGTCAAATTCAATGACCTCGCATCCCATCTCCATCAGCTTGGCAGTGATGGCTTCCAGATGCTTAGGGATTACATTCTTCACCATCACATCGCCTCTGGTCACTGCAGCGGCGCACATGAAGGTTCCTGCCTCGATCTGATCCGGTATAATAGAATATTCTGTTCCGTGAAGCCGTTCCACACCGCGGATGCGAATGGTATCGGTACCCGCGCCCTTGATGTTGGCTCCCATGCTGTTTAAGAAGTTGGCTACGTCTACAATATGTGGCTCCTTGGCCGCGTTCTCCAGGATTGTCTGGCCTTCTGCCAGGGCTGCGGCCATCATGATATTGATGGTAGCTCCCACGGAGACCACGTCCAGATATATGTGGCTTGCCACCAGGTCAATGGCGTGGGCTATCACGGCTCCCCGCTCGATGCTCACCTCCGCGCCCAGGGCACGGAATCCCTTTAAATGCTGGTCAATGGGCCTGCTGCCAATGTTGCAGCCGCCCGGCAGGGGAACCTGTGCGCTCTTGTACTTACCCAAAAGGGCGCCGATAAAATAGTAGGATGCACGGATCTTGCGGATATACTCGTCATCCACGGCTACCTCCACAATATCCTTTGCGTTGATGCGCACCGTATGGCGGTCAATGCGCTCCACCTTGGCTCCGATCTCCTCAATTGCCTCTAAAAGTACATTAATATCCCTTACATCCGGGAGATTATCAATTACCACATCTTCATCGGTCATAATCGACGCTGCAAGAATTCCCAGCGCTGCATTCTTGGCTCCGCCTATGGTTACGTCGCCCACCAGCGGGTTACCGCCCTTGATCACATACTGTTCCATCAACACACCTCTATATTCATAGTTCTCAATACAGCAAAACAGGAATGACTTAATTCTTCAATTGAATCCTAATAAATTATTAAAAGAAAATTCATATTTTATTTACATCTCCTTATGATTATACCATAAGAATCATATTTGTAAAGTAAAAGGGCCGGTATTCACCGCTTGGGGACTTGAAAAAGCGTGATTTCAGGCTGTTTTTGTCGTTTATTGGACGAATTTCCCAACGATAAAATCATTTTTCAGGGCGTCAAAATACGCTGCCGCATCATTCAGGCCCATCTTTTCACTCTGCTGGGTCAGCGGATCATACAGGGTCACATTGTACTGGTCATAGCCTGACAGCAATACATATCTCCCCGGCTCTGTGTAGGCCAGCACAGGCATCCCCTTGTCAATAAAATACAGAACCTGGTTCAGGCTGCAGCCTCTGGCGTCAACCATCAGCAGGCCGCCCTCATAGGTCTGGCTGCCTGTAAACTCCTCCACGCCGCGCAGCAGCCTGGCTGCCTGGGTCATGGGGTCCTTGATGTTTACAATGGGGCGTTTGTTGATTCTGTCCCAGACAATGTGCTGGTTTTCATCAGTCACAAGACCCATATGGTCATAGGCCATATCCATGGCTGTCTTGAAATTCTTGGAAGAGCCAATATAATGGCCCACCGCATAGGCATAAAACGTCATCTGGGTATCAGCCTGCTGGGTCTTAACCGGCTCCAGGGTCCCTGTGTGTTCATAGGAAAATGTTTTCGGCGTGTGCTCTTTCACCTGCGCGCCTGCGATCTCATGGTCAGCCTGCACAAAGTATAGCTTGCCCTTTTCCTGGGATGCGAGCCAGCCGATTCCCTCCAAGGGGTCAGTGGCAAATTCCTCATTGCACACAATGGTGTCCTCATTCTGGAAGGTATATTCCTGCGGGGAAAGCTTGGCCAGCTGGCTCATATGAACGCGGCCGTCCTCCACCACAACATCGGAAATATACGTTCCCTCCTTCTGGTACTGGCTCTCCACTTCCATCTCCGTTCCCATGATGTACATGGCGTACATGGGAAGATCCCGGACCCTTCCATTGACCACCCAGGCGTCATCGGCGTTTCCAAGGCCGTATACCAGATCATTTCCCACGAATCCAAGCACACGGACGCAGTCATTCTCCATTCCCATGATCTCCTGCTTCTGGGCTGTGTTCAGGTTCATCAGATGGATCTTGGGAGACTTGTAGAGGTCGCTGCCCTCCTGCCATGCCAGACGGCTCTGGTCCTCGCTGACCGCGAAGCTGCCTTCAGTCAGACCCTGGGCAACTACCAGGGACTCATTGCTCTTTAGATCGATTCCGTATACTGTTCCGTCCAGAAGCAGATACATCATTCCGCTGCTGCTGAGGAAGGACAGCCGTTCCACATCCGCCCTGACCATCTCAAAATTGTCGGATGCCGGGATAAAGAATTTCTCCTGAACGGTATCTGTCAGCTTGTCATAGGTGTACAGCACCACCCCTGTGATACCCTCGTACTCTCCCCGGTTCATATATCCGTACACCAGGAAGTTAACATTTCCGTTGTCCTCTACAGATAAGATCCGGATGTCATGCTGGTCGTAACCGCTGCGCACCAGGTCATCATTACCGCCCCGGAATGTGAATACTTTGACAATCTCATTTTCCTTCTGGTCATAGCACCACAGCTCTCTGCCGGATTTGAAGGCAATGTACTGGGAGCCGGGACTTTTTTTGCTGCGCACCGTATCGTCGTTGGTGATGCCCAGCATAATGCGTTTTCCGTTAAAGCTTTTCTCATTGACGGAGAACAGCTGGTCTGCATTTCTCTGGTAATACATCATGTATATGCGCTGCTGGTTCCAGCGCATGGTAAAGTTGTCCTCCACGTCCAGAAGCTGGCTTGTACCGTCGCTCTCCGCCAGATTCACCTGGTACTTTATCTGAACTTGTCCCATGGTGCCGTCGAATTCCTTCAGCGTCACCGCCGGCTCCCCAACCATCTCTGCCTCCAGGCCGTTCCATGTCAGGTGATTGAAGCTGGACTTGATGGTCACGCGTCCAAGGCTGCTGTTGTCCTCCATATTGCTTGTCTCCAGATAGGTCACCAGATCCCTGGCCTCATTGTAATCCAATGTTTTCCTGGAGAAGTCTTCTGCCAGCTGGATCATATCTGCCGCATAATTATTGTCTGCCCACATGATCCTGGTGTAATAGCGGACAGTCTTTTCCCCTGTTGTCACGGAGAGGATCAGCAGGTAGGGATCATTCCTGGACAACAGATTCTGGATGGGCAGGGTGACTGTGGTGCTGTCATTCTGGCTGTCCCAGTCCTGAAGTGTGGTCTGCTCTACCAGCCGGTCTAAATCCAGGCTGCGGATCTCATAGCTGATTCCAGCTATGGTGTTGCCGTACTCGCGGATGCGAAGGTTCAGGGCACGGTCTTCAGGCAGCACGGTAATTGATTCCCTTGCTGCCTGATTGCCCATGTCCTGTAAATAGCCGTGAAGGCCATTGATTTCCTTACCCGCCACCTGGGGGTATACTACCGGAAGCGTTGGTTCATCCATTGCCGAATAAACCGTAGCTTCCTTTTCCATAGTATTTTGAGCGGCTATAAAATAGATTGCTACAGCTGCGATAAATATTGCAAACAGGATACCTATTTTCTGTAATGTTTTTTTCATAGATGGCTGCGGTCCTTTATGTGTAATGGTAAGCCGGATAAAGTTTATATAGATCCTGCATATTTTTCCAATTATTTACATTCCCTTTTACGGGCTATATCTATTTTATATAATAACCGCAAAAACTACAACTTAATCTTTTCGAAATTTTATTATACTTATGCAATCAGTTTCTAAACTCAGCACCTTCCACT
>URUZ01000361.1 GCA_900551225.1 uncultured Clostridium sp. | reverse complement strand
CCTTTGGGGGGATGTTTTTTAAAACATCCTTTATTATAGCCCATTGGAAGCCTTTATACAAGAGAAGTGTGTTTATACGTATTTTTCTTTGACCCGCAGACGGGTCAGCGCGCGGGCGAGAGAGGCCTCAGAGTGGGAGTGTTCCACCAGGCTCTGCTTCTGCCGGAGCTGCTCCTCGGCGCGTTCAAGTGCTTCCTGGGCGCGGCGTTCGTCGATATCCTCAGGCCGTTCCGCGGTATCCACCAGCATTTTTACGCGGTTGTTCATGATCTGTATGAAACCGTTGCCCACGAAGCCGCTTAACCAGGTGCCGTCCAGCTGCTTCAGGCGGATCTCTCCGGTGACTGTGGCGATAATCATGTTCTCATGGTGGGCAAGCACTTCCTTCTGGCCGCTGGCCAGGGGAACGATCAGCGCCAGGCAGCGGTCTGCGAAGAAAACCTTGTCGCTGGCGGTGATATTCAGATAAAAGGTATTCACAAACTCAGCTCCTTACTGGCCGGTTCCGGACTGCTCCAGTTCACCGGCTTTTTTGATGACATCGTCAATGGTTCCAACATTGAAAAATGCAGCCTCAGGGTATTGGTCCATATCCCCGTCGATGATTGCCTTAAATCCGCGGATGGTCTCCTTGACAGGCACATATACGCCGGGAACGCCTGTGAAGTTCTCAGCCACATGGAAAGGCTGGGAGAGGAAACGCTGGATCTTTCTGGCCCGGTTGACGATGGATTTGTCCTCCTCGGACAGTTCTTCCATGCCCAGGATGGCGATGATGTCCTGAAGCTCTTTGTACTTCTGGAGTATCTGCTGTACCTGGCGGGACACGTCGTAGTGCTCCTGGCCTACCACCTCGGCTTCCAGAATACGGGAATTGGACTCCAGAGGGTCAACGGCCGGGTAGATGCCCTGCTCCACGATCTTCCTGGACAGCACGGTGGTGGCGTCCAGATGGGCGAAGGTGGTGGCCGGGGCCGGGTCCGTCAGGTCGTCTGCAGGCACATACACGGCCTGTACGCTGGTGACGGAACCGTTCTTGGTGGAGGTGATCCGCTCCTGAAGCTGGCCCATCTCCGTTGCCAGGGTGGGCTGGTAGCCCACGGCCGACGGCATACGGCCCAGCAGAGCCGATACCTCGGAACCTGCCTGGACGAAACGGAAGATATTGTCAATGAACAGCAGCACGTTCTGGTGCTCCTCATCCCGGAAATACTCCGCCATGGTCAGACCTGTCTCGGCCACCCGCATACGGGAGCCGGGCGGCTCGTTCATCTGTCCGAATACCAGGGCAGTCTTGGCCAGGACTCCGGATTCCTTCATCTCGGTCCAGAGGTCGTTGCCCTCCCTGGAACGCTCGCCCACGCCGGTGAATATGGAATATCCGCCGTGCTGGGTGGCGATATTGCTGATCAGCTCCTGGATCAGCACGGTTTTACCCACGCCGGCGCCGCCGAAGAGGCCGATTTTACCGCCTTTGGCGTAGGGGGCCAGCAGGTCGATTACCTTGATCCCCGTTTCCAGCATCTCCACAACAGGGCTCTGGTCCTCAAACGCGGGAGGTTCCCGGTGGATCACCCATTTCTGGGCATCCTCCAGGGGTTCTCCGCCGTCGATGGCCTCCCCAAGTACATTGAACAGCCGTCCCAGGGTCTTATCGCCCACTGGCACCTTGATTCCGGAGCCAGTGGAAACCACCTCCATATCCCTGTAAAGGCCTTCACTGGAGGCCAGCATAATACAGCGAACAGTATTGTTGCCGATATGCTGGGCCACCTCCATGACACAGCGTTTTCCGCCGTTATCCACTTCCAGAGCGTCCTTTATGTTGGGGAGGTCGTTGTCTTCAAACACTACATCAATAACAGGGCCTAGCACCTGTACGATTTTTCCTTTATTCATAGGTCTGATCATCCTCCTTTGATTATTTTTTGTTTTTCTGCGCCTTGGCGCCGCTGATCACTTCCGTGATCTCCTGGGTGATGGCTGCCTGGCGGGCGCGGTTGTAGGCAATGGACAGCTCGGAGAGCATCTTCCTGGCGCTGTCCGTGGCGGTCTGCATGGCCATCATCCTGGAATTCTGTTCACAGGAATAGGATTCCACCAGGGCTCCGTATATGAAGCCGGACAGGTAGATGGGCACAATGTTGCCCACCACCGCGTCAGCCGACGGCTTTAAGGTGATCTCTTCCATTGGCACGCTTAAAGGCACTGTGAAGCTCATGCGTTTTAAGGGCAGTAGCTGTTCCATCTGCGCTTCCATTTTCATGGGGTTTACCATCTGGGTGTAGATAATGTGGATTTCATCCAGTTTGCCGTGTAAATAGTAGTCCAGCATGGTCTCGCTGATGATGCGGGCGCGGCTCATGTTGGGGTTCTGCACCGTGTAATGGAACTGCTCTTCCACGTCGATGCCCTTTTTGGCAAAATACTGGCGGCCCAGGACGCCCACTACAAAGAGCATGGGTTTGCCGGGCTTTTTAAGCTGCTCTTCAACCAGCTTGAACACATTGTGGTTGTAGGCGCCAGCCAGCCCTTTGTCCGCCGAGATTACAATGTAACCGATCTTGCGCTCCTCGGGAGGAATCTGGGGACGGGCGTCGAAATAGGGACTGTCAAGCTCCGGCAGATGGCGCAGAATCCTGCTGATCATCTGCTGCAGGGAGTAGAAGTATGGCTCCGTGTCAGCCAGGCTTTTTCTGGCCTTTTTCAGCTTGGAGGAAGAGATGGTGTACATGGCGCCGGTAATCTTCATGGTGTCCTGGATACTCTTCATTCTGCTCTGTATTTCTCTTGTGTTGGCCATATTCTCACCTACTTTTTGTTTTTATACTCTGCGGTGATGTCCATGATCCTGGTGATCATTTCATCGGACAACGTCTTAGTCTCTTCAATTTCCCGGCCTACCTCAGGATAATGAGTTTCAAAATAATCCAGCAGCCCGGACTGGAACTCCTTGGCTTTGCTTGTCTCCACGTCCAGAAATGCCTTGTGGGTGGCAGCGCACAGGGTGATTACCTTGTCATGCAGGCTCATGGGGTGGTACAGGGGCTGTTTTAACAGCTCCATCAGTCCGCCGCCGTAGGTCAGCTGCTCTTTGGTGGTGGCATCCAGGTCAGAGCTGAACTGGGTGAACACCTGCATCTCACGGAACTGGGCCAGATCGATACGGATACTGCCGGAGGCTTTCTTCATGGCTTTGGTCTGGGCCGCACCGCCCACACGTGATACGGACAGGCCCACATTGACAGCGGGACGCATGCCGGAGAAGAACAAGTCGCTCTCCAGGAAGATCTGGCCATCGGTGATGGAGATTACATTGGTAGGAATGTATGCGGAAACATCGCCGGCCTGGGTTTCGATGATGGGAAGGGCAGTGATGGAGCCGCCGCCCAGGGCATCGCTTAGACGGCTGGAACGTTCCAGCAGCCTGGAATGCAGATAGAACACGTCGCCGGGATACGCCTCACGGCCAGGGGAGCGCTCCAGAAGCAGGGACAGGGCGCGGTAAGCCACCGCGTGCTTGGACAGGTCGTCATAGACGATCAGCACATCTTTGCCCTGATACATGAAGTATTCGGCCAGGGCGGTTCCTGAGTAGGGGGCAATGTACTGCAGGGGCGCAGGCTGGCTGGCCGTGGAGGACAGCACAATGGAGTATTCCATGGCGTCATACCGCTGTAGGGTGGACACGATCTTGGCTACGGTGGAGGCCTTCTGTCCGATGGCCACGTAGATGCAGATCACGTCCTTGCCCTTTTGATTTAATATAGTGTCCACCGCGATGGACGTTTTGCCGGTCTGGCGGTCGCCGATGATCAGCTCACGCTGTCCGCGGCCAATGGGGAACATGGAGTCAATGGAGAGGATACCCGTCTCCAGGGGCACGCTCACAGACTTGCGGTCCACAATGCCCGGGGCTTCATGTTCAATGGGGCGGTAGTCCTCTGACTGGATCTCCCCTTTTCCGTCTATGGGCGCGCCCAGGGGATCTACAACCCTTCCGAGGAAGGCCGGGCCAACGGGTATGCCGGCTCTTTTTTTCGTCCGGGTTACCTTGGTGCCCTCCCGTATACCTGTGTCAGAGCCAAACAGGATGCAGCCGATTTCATTCCTGCGCACATCCTGAACCATGCCCTTGACGCCATTTTCAAAGATAACGATCTCGCCGTACATGGCGTGATCCATTCCATATATGGTGGCGATTCCGTCACCGACCCAGATTACCTGGCCGACCTCCTGGTCGCCTGTATCCAGGTCATAATTCTCAATCTCTTCTTTCAGGATTGAGATGATTTCACTTGAGCTAATGGAACCCACGCTGCTCACCTCCACATCAATTTTTGCTGTAATTGTTCCAGACGCCCCTTAAGGCTGTGATCCATCTCCACATCATTTACCCGGATCACAAAGCCGCCGATCAGGGACGGGTCCACCGTGACGGTCCATTCCACGTCGTTTTTATCAAATTTCCGGCGCAGATAAAGGCCCATCCGGGACAGCTGCTCCGGCGACGGTTCTGTCACACAGCGCAGCTGCGCCCTGAGAATCCCTTGCTGCCCGCAGCTGTAATCGCGGTATGCCTTCAGAATCTCCTCAATGGAATCCATACAGCCGTTGCGGCAGACCTCTTTTAAAAAGGCGCGCATGGGGGCCGGAAAGATCCGGTCAATAATCCTCAGCTTCTCCGCCAGGGAAGTGACGGGGCTGGACAGCACCTGTTTCAGCTCCACAGTCCCGCCAAGCAGACGGGATGTCTCGTCAACCGCAGCCTGGGGAATGGAGAGCCGGTACAGTACAACTGCATAATTAATTGAGACTTGACTCATCCGTCACACCTGCTTTTGCTAGAAACTGGTCATAGAGTAACTGGTTGCCGGCGGTATCGCTGCCGGCGCTTATGATCCTGGCTGCCGCAGCCATAGCCAGGCCTGCAATCTGGGACTGGGCGTCCCGCAGGGTTTTATCCTGCTCCTGAGCAGCCGTTTGTTTGGCGTCCTCAATGATCCTGCCGGCTTTTCTGCCTGCGTCCTGCACGATCCGGTCATACTCGGCCCGGGCATCGGCCCGCGCCTTAAGAAGAATCTGGTCCGTTTCGTCCCGGGAAGTCTTTAACTTCTCCTCATACTGGGTCTTCAGGGTCATTGCGCCCTCCTGGGCGTCGCTGGCATTTTGAAGCTGCTGCTCAATCTGGGCCTGCCGCTGTTCCATGACGGCGGTTACAGGGCCGATCAAAAATTTCTTCAATAACAGACACAATACAATCAGGTTAATCATTGTGATAACCATATTCCAATCTAACCGCAGCATGTCAGTCGCCTGCCTTTCCTAAATTATTTTAATACCATAATGATCAAAAGGGCGATGACGAAGCCATAGATGGCGGTTGCCTCGGCCAGTGCACAGCCAAGCAGCAGCGCCTTGCTGATCTTGCCTTCTGCCTCAGGCTGTCTTGCGATGGCGTCCACTGCCTTGGAGGTTGCGATGCCGATGCCCACACCTGCGCCAATACCTGTTAAAACTGCGATACCTGCTCCGATTGCGATTAATGTACTCATAATAAACTCTCCTTTTTAATAGATAATGAAATTACTCCTCCAACGCTTCCTTAATAAACAAAGCCGTCAGAAATACAAACACATATGCCTGGATCAAACCGTCAAATATGTCGAAATAGAAACTGAATGGGATTGGAACAATCAGGGAACATACCTGCTTGATCAGCTCCATTACAACGAAGGAACCAAGGACGTTGCCGAACAACCGCATACAAAGTGACAGCGGGCGGATGAAAATCTCCAGTATGTTGATCGGTGTTATGATGGGAATGGGTTCTGTAAAGCTTTTCAGCCATTTCTTCAACCCTTTTTGATGGAAACCAGAATACTCGATTAAAATGATACTCATCAATGACAATGCCACGGTGACATTCAGATCTTTTGTAGGCGGTTTGAATCCCACCAGGCCGATCAGGTTGGCGACGCCCACATAGAGGATCACCGTGATCAGATATGGGATATACCTTCTTCCGCTTTTACCAAGTATCCCGTCAAAAAAGTTATAGAGAAAACCTATCCCCGTTTCCAGGATCAGCTGTTTTCTGCTGATGTCCGTTACCTTCAGATTCCTTACCAGGCATATGGACAAGATTGTGAGGCCCGCCATGATAATCCATGTGACCACCACTGATTCCGAGATGGGAATGCCGCCGAATACCGGAACTGTAAACGCTGTGTCACAGTTCAGCTCTTCCAGCAGCTTCTCTGCCAGATCTCCCGTTTTACTCACTCCCTTTCTGAATAGAATTTATGAAATTAAAAAAACAAGAGCGCAGGCGCTCTCGTCTGTGCACTAATGTTACTTCTAATTATTTGTGTTGTCAACCTAACAAAAATTAACGCGGTGGGTTACATAAAGCATAGAAAGGCAGGAAATTGGAGAT
>URUZ01000360.1 GCA_900551225.1 uncultured Clostridium sp. | reverse complement strand
CATATGAAAGAAGTCCTCCGCCTTAAGACCCGCCTGCTCCTTCACCGCCATAAACCGGGCTGCCGAGTACACCACCGTGCCGAAGGCCCCCGCCTCCTTCATCCTGCGGCTGTCCGTTCCCGGCACATCCGCCTCAAAATCATGGCCGTCATGCTTGATCACAGCCACCCTCATCCCCCACCCGGACAGGCGCTTCACCAGGCCTTCGAGAACGGTAGTCTTGCCCGTGTTCTTCACACCGCTGACCGCCAGCACCGGCGGACGCCAGGAGGACAGCGAATCCGCAGCTGCCTGGGAATTCACATTGAAGAACCAGAAGTCCGGCACCATCTCCGGCTTGGTATCCAGTATCCGGCAGTTCACCCGGTCCAGGAATCCGCGCAGACGGTAATTTTTCCCGGCAATCCCCTTTTCCAGGGCAGGAAGGCAGGATCTGGAATACAGGCCGCAGAGAGGCTGTATCCGCCCGTCCCCTGTCCGCCAGATCAGCGCATCCAGATCCGGCGTCCACTGTTCCAGCAGGCGTTTTGCCATCTCCCCATGAAAAAACGGCATGTCGCAGGACACAAAAAACAGCAGCTCACAGTCCGTCTGCTGAAAACAGGACCAGATCCCGCCCATGGGGCCAATTGCTCCCTCAGCCTGTCCGATGGGCAGATCCTGTATCACCGGACATCCCCCATCTTCCCCGGCAGGGTAAGCGCCCGCAGAAAAAAAGCAGGGGAGGCCAAGGGCTCCCAGCTCACTCAATATCCTATTTTTAAAGCTTTGGCCCTGAAAACGCAGCTCCGCCTTGTTGCGGCCCCCCATCCGTTCCCCTCTGCCGCCGGCCAGTATGACCGCACCACACCTGTCTGCCATATCCCCTGATTCTCCTTCTCTCAACTATACCTTCCCCCATTTTACCATACTGTTTCCTCTTTGTTAAGAAGCTTTGCGAAAACTCCAGGGAAATGAACGGGAAATGCATAACATCGTTATACACAAAAACGGACGCCGGAGTATTGACCACTCCGGCGTCCGCCCTTATTGTATGTGGTGAATCGCCCGTAAAACATACGGTTCACCGATTTGTTGATCGCGGTAAATCACCCTCAACGCGCGCGATTCACTGTTATGATGAATTTAGCGTGTAAACAACTGAGTCCAGTAACCGGTTCCGTTACTGCTCTGATGATAACCTACACCGATAGAGGTATAATCCTTATTAAGGATATTGGCTCTGTGGCCCTGGCTGTTCATCCAGGTCTTCATCACTTCCTCAGGTGTTCTCTGACCGTATGCAATATTCTCGCCTGCACCGGTAAAGGAAACGCCGCTCTGGCTCAGCGCGGAGCTGAAGCTGCTGCCGTCCGGTCTGGTGTGGGAGAAGGAGCGCTCGATCTCCTGGGCTCTCACAGAGGCTGCTTTCTCTGCTCTGCTGTCCACCTGCAGGGGGGCAAGTCCGGCCTTGGCACGCTCCTGGTTGACCAGCTCGGCCACCTGGGCGGTGAAGGAATCATTGCTTCCATCCTCTGAAGGCTGGCCGGGCACGCTCATATCCGGCAGGCCGTTTCCGCCCTCGCCAGGAACTGCAGGCCGGTTGGTGTCCGGAAGGCTGGGAACGCTCATGTCCGGAAGGCCGCTGCCGTCACCTGGCACTGCCGGCTGGTTCATATCCGGAAGGCTGGGAACGCTCATATCCGGAAGGCCGCTGCCGTCACCTGGCACTGCCGGCTGGTTCATATCCGGCAGGCTGGGGACGCTCATGTTCGGCAGACCGCTGCCATTATAGTCCGGTACTGCCGGCTGGTTAAAATTAGGAAGGTTGGAGTTATTCCAATTTCCTGTCCAGTTATTATTCCAGGAAGTCTCACACTGCTGTCCGTTTCCGCCGATTATGTAAGCTCTCACCGCTGCCTGGGATGTGATGGTGGACGCGGAAGCTGCACCTGCCATGGCGATTGCTGCTGTCATTACGTATACTGGTAATTTGTTCATGTGTCTTTCCTCCTATTTGTTACATAATTTTTACATTTCTGTTACAAAACTATGTTAACACATAGAATCTGGTAATTCCATAGGAAATTCCTGGAATCCATCCCCCTCCCAGGCCCTCCTTAGGATGCAAAAGGGCGCGGCCCGCTGTCACAGCACAACAGCGTCCGCACCCTAGTCACAAACGTATTACTCCTCGTTCCGGTAGATCTGAACCTCTCCCTCATATCCGTCAAACACGCGGTTGATAATGTCCTCAACCACCTCCCAGTCACCGCCCGCATTCCCGCAGCCGATCTTATAGGGAAATGCAACCGTCTCCTGCTTGCCGCGGACGTCCAGGAAATCACGGATCTCCGTCATGGCCTTCTCCAGGGCAGTATAATCCGTGAACAGCCCCTTCTTCCCGTAGTCATCCTGCCCATACAGATTGGCAATCAGGAACCAGCGGCCATCCTTCTCCACAGGCTGCGCGCTGACGCGGCCCAGAAGGCTCTTCGTCTTGCCGCCTGCCTGTTCAGTCCACTGCTTGGTTATCTTCTTGTAGGTTTTCTCTACCTCAGGGAACAGCTTCTTCACCTGTCCGGCCATCCCCCGTCCGAACACGCCCTGGCAATTGACCTGATGACAGATCACCTCAGCGTTGGAAGCAAAAATATCTCCTTCATAGTTCTTAATCATGTGCTCCTCCAAATCATTACTCAACTTGTTCTGCTTTACTATCCTTAAGAATCTGGTTTAGTTCTTTGGCTGTGAGACAGAAGATCCGTTTTACTGCCTTCTTGTCCTCCCCGCTCCGGTAATACTCCAAGGTAATGTCGCCGGCGGTCCAGCCATACTCCTCCGGTTCGTTCATGTATTCTTTCATTCAGTCTCCTGTTGTCTTTACTCAGCTTCGTTCCATTATAGCCGGATCTCAGGAAATCATCAAGTACAAAATTACGAACAGGGCCAAACCGCAGCCGGCTTACCCCTGTTCATTTAACACAAAATTAAGTTGCTTTCCTCATTCCCTTATGCTATCCTTCATTGATCAGAACTTCATCACATACATCAGAAAGGAACCTACAATGAGTGAAACAAAGCCAATCAGGGAACTTGTGTTCAGAATCACCCCTGACTGCATTCAGAGCCATGTCAGTGATATTGAGTCCATGATCACAGCCAACTTCTTTCCGGGACAGCTGTGCCGCATGGAGGTCTATGAGAACAAAATCGTCATCACCCCTGAGGATACTCAGACAGCAGCCAGGTACATCCACTGAGAATTACAGTGTATCCAGCGCCATCTTGATCCTGCCCATGCAGTCCTCAAGCTTCGCCTTGGGCATGGCTACATTGATCCGCTCAAAGCCGTTGCCCTCTTCTCCAAAGATATAGCCTTCGTCAAATGCAATCCGCGCGGTGTTCTGCATCAGCTTCTCCAGGGTCTTTGGATCGCTCTCATAGGCATTTAAATCCAGCCACACAAGATAGGTTCCCTCCACAGCCGTCACATTGGCTTTGGGAAGGTGTTCTTTCACGTAATCCTTCACATACTGGATATTGGCGTCCAGATAGTCCCGCAGCTGGTCCAGCCACTCCTCGCCCTCATTGTAGGCTGCAATTGCCGCTGCAATGCCGAAAGGATTGGCCATGCTGACAGAGTATTCCTCATCAATGATTTCCAGCCACTGGCGCTGCCACTCCTTGTTGGTGATCACAATATTGGAGATCTGCATGCCTGCCAGGTTGAAGGTCTTGGATGGGGCTGTGCACACTATGATGTGGTCTGCGTACTCCGGGGCCACTGCTGACAGCGGGGTATGCACCACTCCCTTTCTGGTGAGATCCATATGGATCTCGTCTGAGATAATCCACTTATTATGCTTCTTTGCAATGTCCACCAGCCTCCGCAGCTCATCCACGGTCCACACGCGGCCCACGGGGTTGTGGGGGCTGCACAGGATCATGCCCTTCACCTTCTCATCTGCAAACTTCTGCTCCAGATCCTCATAATCCATCCTGTAGTCGCCGTTCTCATAGACCAGGGAATTGTTGAAGAGCTTCCTGCCTCCGGCGATGATCTTGTTGGTAAATGGATAATACACAGGGCGCTGGATGATGATGCCGTCCCCCTTCTCAGTCAGCATGTGGATGAGGAATGCCAGAGCCGGAACCACGCCGGGGCTGAAGAACACATCCTCCCCCGCCACCTTCCAGTTATACCGCCTCTCAAACCAGCCGGTCACCGCCTTCTTCAGGTCCGCATTGTCATAGATGGTATAGCCGAAGATCCGCTTGTCGATGCGGTCGTGCAGAGCCTTTAACACAGGCTCGGCGCAGGCAAAATCCATGTCTGCCACCCACACGGACAGCGCATCCGCCGGGGCGCCCGCCGGCAGGGCCTCTAATTTGCAGGAATATGTACCTCTTCTGTCTACATTTTCGTCAAAATCATACTTCATTGTCTCTATCTCCTCTATCTTATATTATCTTGTTTAGAATGCGGTCCATCCGCTCTCTGTCAGTGCGTACATCACCACAAAGGATACCAGAATGAAGAAGATAACCTTAGGGAATACCCACTTAAACCACTTGGGGAAGGGCACGCCTGCCATCACGCAGGAGCCTACGGTCCAGCCCAGGAACGGGGAAACCATGTTGGTAAATCCGTCGCCGTACTGGAAGGCCTGCACTGCCACATCCAGATTCATATTCAGCGTCTCGGCAATGGGCTTTAAGATGGGCACCAGGATCGCAGCCTTGGAGGTTGCGGAGGGGATCATCAGGTTGACCACGGAAATGATAGCGGTCATGCCGATACTGGAAACGGAACGGCTTAAGTTCATCAGCGGCCTGGTCAGCACATAAACCATGGTGTGAATCACATGGCCCTCGTCCATTACCAGGGACATCACCCTTGCAAGGCCGATTACAAAACCTACGAATACCAGGCCCTGAAGGCCCTTCACAAACTCATCTCCCACCTTGTCAAAGGAGAAACCTCCGATAAATCCGCAGACGATGGCTACAAACAGTGCCAGGGCGGTCATCAGATGCTGCAGGTATGCCGTATCTCCTCCCAACAAGGGATATGCCACCAGTATACCATACTGACCAAGGAAAATGGCCAGGATTGCGATGGTTTTTCCAGAAAGTTTGGTGCCTTTGCTCAGCTTCGCCTCATCCTCAGCCGTCACTACCAGCTTCGCAGGGTCCCAGCCCTCGCTCCACATCAGGGATTTCTGAGGATTTTTGCGGATGGTCTTAACATAGCGCAGCAGGAAAAACAGGCCCAGCAGCATAAATGCGTTCATGCTGATAAACATGGTGAAGAATGCGCCGTACACCGGAACGCCCATCATCATCTGGGTGATAAACTGCTTGGTGGGGCCGGTTCCAAAGCCCAGCAGGGTTGCGTAGCTGGACACGCCGATGGCGCAGATGGGGTCCAGCTTCAGTTTCTTGGCAAATATCACTCCTATGGGAACCACTGCGATCAGCGCGTCCGTACCGCCGAAGCCGCCCAGGTATACCATAAGTATAAACATGATGGAGATCAGGATGTTTTCACTCTTATCCTTTAATTTAAAGATAGACCAGTTTAACAGCTCATCAATGGCGCCTGTGGCCATCACAACCGCTGTCATGGCGCCGGAGGTAAGGACGGTCCAGATTACCAGACCTGAACCGCTAAGCCCTTCCAGGATCAGCATAAACATACGCCATGGAGTGACCGGGGACTGCTGCCCCAGATAGGAGAACTGGTCTCCCAGAATCTTGCCGTCCTCGCTCACTGCGAACTGGCCTGCAGGCACGATGTAGGTCAGCAGACATGCGAACAGCAGCAGTCCCATCATGATCCAAAGCAGGTGCGGCATCTTAAACTGTTTCTTCTCATTCCCTTTGTTTCCCATAGTCATTTCCCCCTATTTTAAAAACTCTATGGCATATCTGGCCATGAATTCAGAACCCTTTCTGAAGGACTTCTCATCCAGATCGAACTTGCAGTGATGCTGCGGATATACCTTTTCTCCTGACTTTCCTGCCCCCAGCACACCGTAAAATCCGGGATATTCAGCCAGTATGTAGCCGAAGTTATCGCCCGCGCAGATAGGATCTGTCTGAGCGGATAATTTCAGGCCTTCCACCTCAGGAACCAGCGCTCTGGCCTGGGTGATCATATCCGCATTGTTGCTGACAGGAATCACGCCCCCATCCAGGGTAATCTCAGCTTCCACCCCGTACATGGTCCCCACGCCGGCTGCAATCTGATGCATCTTCTCCAGTATGATCTTGTCGCCGCCCTGTTTGTACCAGCGGAAGCCGCCCTTAATAAGGGCTTCTGATGGAAAAATGTTGCCCAGGGTGCCTGCCTCGATCTTCCCCACATTCACCACGGAATGATCCAGCACCTGTCTCTTATACACATCTCCGAGCCCACGAGACCAGAGAGGATCTCGTATGCCGTCTTCTGCTTGAAAAAAA
>URUZ01000359.1 GCA_900551225.1 uncultured Clostridium sp. | reverse complement strand
ATAATGTACTGACGAAAGCATAGGGGGTGTGAATATGGACAAATCCTGGGATGCCGGCTGCTGGAGCCAGGCCAGCCGGCGGCAGCTGTATCTGCTCAGAGCCTGGGAAGAGCTGGATTTAAAGCGGCAGATCCAGTACGGCCTGCTCATTATCCTGCTGCTCTCCGTTTTCTATTTTTATCTTACCTTGAGCACTGCGGGGACAGATTATCTCAGATCCATCCTATTATTTTATGTTCTCATCCTTGCCGGGGGGCTGGCTTTCTGGGGCCTGGTCCTCTATGAGGATCAGAAAGAGCTGTGGAACGGCAGGTTCTATGTCAGAACCGTCACCTGCATCGGCCACACGGAAGTCCGGACACGCTATGAAAACACATTTTGCCTGGATATCCTGGGGGAGTCGGGGGAGATCCTGGAACATGTCCATGTCACTCAGGATGTAATGGCTGCCATCCGCCACCAGGAGAGGATTCTGGCATTTACCAAGACGCCGGAGGAACCGCTGCCGATCCGCATGGTTCCCCTCCATTTACCGAAGAAAAAATCCTTAAAGGACATATTGCTGTGAAATGCTTCCTGCTACAGTCTCCCAATCGTTTCAATTACATAATCCGTGAATTCTTCAGTGCTGGCATCCTCAGTCATGGTTGTCAGCACTACTCTGCGCTCTGTGATGGTGCAGATGTCCAGGGCTTTCTCCAGCTTCTGCTTGCGGTCGCCGTAGCCAATGTGGGCCAGCAGCATTCCCACCGCCCTGATCAGGGAGCTGGGGTCTGCGTAACCGCCTCTGCCATGGCTCATCAGATAGGGGGCTGTTCCGTGAATGGCCTCGAACATGGCGTATTTGTTGCCTATGTTGGAGGAGGATGCCGTGCCCAGGCCTCCCTGGTGCTCTGCCGCCACGTCCGTTACAATATCCCCGTACAGGTTTGGAAGCACAATCACCTCGATCCCCTCATTGAACTCCGGGTCCAGCATCTTGGCGCACATGGCGTCCACCAGGCGCTCCTGAATCCCGATCTCCGGGTACTCCTCCCCTACCTTGCGCACAGCCTTAATGAAATTGCCGTCCGCCAGCTTCACGATGTTGGCTTTGGTCACCACGGTCACGTTCTTCTTGCCGTTCTTCCTGGCGTAGTCAAAGGCCGCCCTGGCGATGCGCTCACTGCCCTGGGTGGTCTGTACCTTGAAATCCACGGCCAGATCTTCATTTACCTGGATGCCCTTATTGCCCCAGATGTACTCCCCCTCGATGTTCTCCCGGAAGAACGCCCAGTCGATGCCCTTGTCCGGGATACGGATGGGGCGCACCGCTGCGAACAGCTCCAGGCCGCGGCGCAGCAGGCTGTTGGCAGACACCAGGTTGGGCCAGGGATCACCGGCCCTGGGCGTCACCATGGGGCCTTTTAACAGCACATCACACTGTTTGACCGCTTCGAACACATCTTCCGGAAGGCTCTGGAGCCTGGCAGCCCGGTTCTCAATGGTCATCCCTTCAATCTCCCGGATCTCAATCCTGCCGCTCTCCACCTCTGCCCTCATCAGAGTGTTCAGAACCCGCAGGGCCTGCTTCATGATAAGAGGGCCAATGCCGTCGCCGGGCAGCACGCCCACAACAATTTTATCCAGCCTGGTAAAATCCTTGACCTCCCTGTCATTCTTCATGCGCTCAATCCGCTGATACTCTTCCTCAATTAATTCCCCAAACCTCTTCTTTGCATTCTCAATACTCTCCACGACCATACCTCCTCGTTATGAGCACTTAGCGGGCGTCTTTTGGGCCGCTTACGTGCGATACATGTCATCCTTACTTAGTGAGGTCTCCCACGAACTTAGTAAGGTGGCTCGTTATGAGCACTTAGCGGGCGTCTTTTGGCCGCTTACGTGCCTTTTTACTGTGATTTCAGTATAACGCAAAAGAAGGTATATGAATAATACATAAACATCCGCACCACACATAGGAAAAATGCATTTTCATCCAGAACCACTCAAACTTCCATAGACACCAGGCATTCCTTAAGGACCCGCAGGAATTCCTTAGCACTGCGGGACAGACGGCCCTTTTTGGGATAAGCCACCACCAGCTCCCAGGAGGCCTCCAGACATCCATCCAGCTGGTAGCAGGCCAGGCCCTCCATGCCGGAGTAAAGGGTCAGGTAGGAATAAGGGAGGAATGTGACCCCCATGCCCGCGGCCGCAAGGCGCTTGGCCGTCTCCATGCTCTTAGTCACATAGCGGATCTCCGGCCTGATACCGGACTTTTCCAGGATGCTGTCCGCAACCTGCCGCAGCTTCTGGCGGGCCGCCACCATCACAAAGGGGACTGTTTTAAGGATCTGAAGGTCCTCCGCCCTCAGATTCCGGTGTTCCGGCAGCCCCAGCCCGGCTTTCATTCCCATTGGCACCACCAGGTAAAACGGGTCCTCGAAAAACGCCTCATAAGTCAGCGATTCGTTGGCCTCCTGATTATGCATAATGCTGAAATCCGTCTTATCCGCCAGCAGCAGTTTATCCAGCTCCGTGGAATTGTTCTCCCGGAAATGCACCTGGATTCCAGGATACCTGCTGGAAAACACAGGCAGAATCACGGGCAGCAGATAGGCACCCAAATTCTGGGGGATTCCAAAGGTGATGGTTCCTTTTTTAAGATCCTGGAACTCTTCCAGCTGTGCCCGCAGCTGCCGGAACAATCCCCCAATCTCCCTGACCTCCTCCAAAAATGCAAGACCATCGGCAGTTGGCTCCACCCCCTCATTGGTTCTCACAAAAATCCGGCGGTCATAATCATGTTCCAGATTCATCAGGGTCTGGCTCAGAGACGGCTGGGCAATGAACAGCTCCCCCGCTGTTTTAAATAACCGCACCGTTTTAATATCTCCCCGGCAAAGCAGAGAAACACCTCCCCTTCCTCCGTAGCTGCAAGCCCATCAGGCGTGCGCCGGAAAATGCGTATATTCAACTCCTGCTCCAGGTTCTTCAGGGTTCTGGTAAGGGTGGAACTGTTTTTCCCCAGCAGGCCTGAAGCCTTCTGGATGCTTTTCGCGCGGGCGATGACGTCTATATTTCGCAGCTGTTTTTCGTTCATTGAATTCCTCCTGCCTGCAGCCCTTCCACTCCGCCTGCAGGGTACCCGGACAGGAAGGCTATCTTCTTCATTATAGATGGATTTTCCCCGTTCCTCAAGCGCTTTCCTGGTATTTAGCTCAGGCCGGACCGTTCTGCGGCTTGCCTTAGACCCCCTCCCGTTTTATAATATAGTCAGTAACATAACGGCAAATCAAAGCAACCTTAAGGCAGGATACAAATGAAACGAACTTACGAACCATATATCCCCTGGAAACTGTATGACCGGCTGTCCCCCATTCGGAGAGCTCCGTTGACGCTGGTGACTGCAGGCTCCGGTTTTGGGAAAACAACAGCTATTTCACATTTTTTGGAACACTGCCTGCCAGGCCAGACGGTCAGCCGCTGGTATACCTGCTTTGGCGGCACACCTGCCCAGATCTGGTCTGATATCTGCACCCTCTTCACAGCAGCCGGGGAGGCAGCCGCAGCCCGGCTCCAGAAGCTGGAATACCCTGGCCCTGACAACCTGGGCCACCTGGCCCTTCTGGCCAATGAATTAACTTGTACATTGGAAACCTATCTGGTCATTGACAATTACCAGCTGACCGGCTTCCCGGAGCCCTACGCAGTGCTGGATGCGCTGGCGGACCACCGCTGCCCGCTGCTGCACCTGATCATTATCACCCAGCCCATTACCCAGGGCAGCAGATACAGCCCTGCCAATCCACGGATCTGGCAGGTGGGCCAGGAGTCATTCTGTTTTGAGACTGAGGATATCCTAAAGCTGTTCGCCCGCCGGGGCCTGCCGCTCAGCGCAGACCAGGCCGGACAGCTCTACGCCGCCACAGAGGGATGGGTAGCTCCTCTGCGTCTCCATCTGGCCGGCTATCAGGCCGGAGGCGAACCTGAGGTGTATCTGCAGCTGGACCAGCTGATGGAGCAGGTGTTCTGGAAGCCTTTGAATTCCTCTGAGCAGCAGTTCTTCATGTCTCTCTCCCAGCTGGATACCTTCAGCCGGAGACAGGCTGCCATTGTGATGGGCACAGTATCCATTACAGACTCCTTTTGGGGCCGTATCCGCTCCAACGCGTTTATCCGAAGCACTGGAAAAGAATACATCCTGCACAGCCTCTTCAGAGAATACCTTCAGGAAAAACTGGCCGCATGCCCGGCAGACTTCCGGCTGGACGGCAGGAAACGGGCAGGGGACGCCTGCCTGGCGGGCGGCAGATACCGGGACGCCTTCCTGTTCTTTCTGGATGCCCTGGATGATGAATCGGCACTGGCCGTGCCGCTGACCAGTCTCCAGCTGGCGGGCCTTGTGACATGGGACAGCGCCCGGCTGGAACAGCTGCTGGCGCGCTGCCCGGACGGACTGCTGGCCGGACACTGGGAATTCCTGCTCAGCGTCTCCATCAAAGCCTCCCTTATCGGCAAGATCCCTCTGGCCGCAGCCGCCTGCCGGCGCCTGGAGATACTCCTGAACCTGGCCAGGCTTCGGGGCGAACCCTGCCGCCGGCTGAACGCAGCCATGGAACTGATCCGCTCATTTCAGGCATACAATGACGTGGAGGAAATGTGCCGCCATCACCGGGCGGTCATCGCCAGCCTGGAACAGCCGGACAACTTTTATATAACCAACGATTCCTGGACCTTCTGCGCCCCCAGCCCCGTGTTCATGTTCTGGCGCAGCAGCGGGCAGCTGGAGGTAACCTGCCGTATGGTGGCAGAAGGCATTCCCAGATACGCCTCCCTTTCCGGCGGCAAGGGAACAGGCGCCCCGGAAACCATGGAGGCGGAGCACCTGCTGTTGGCTGGGGATATCCAGAGGGCGGAGATTATGGCCCACCGGGCGTTCTATCTGTCGGAGCAGGCAGGACAGGACAGCCTGTGCTTCTGCGCAGACCTCCTCCTCTGCCGCATTGCGCTTCTCTGCAAAGACACCGGCCGTTTCAACCATTCCCTGGAGTCCATCCGCCGCCGCGCTTTTTCCGGCATGGAATTCTGCTGTGTAACCGCCTCAGAGATGTGTCTGGGCTTTCTCTACTCTATTTTGAATCTGGAAGAGCTGGTCCCCGGCTGGCTGCGGCAGCCCGAGGCCATCCGCCGCCAGTTGTATCCGGTGGCTGCCCCCTTTGCCAAGATCATCCTGGCCCGCTCCATCCGGCGCGCACATCCTGCCCGGCTGCTGGGCCTGCTGGATCAATTTGAACAGGAGGCAGAACACATGCACGTGCTGCTTCCCAGAATCTACTTTTCCCTGGAACGAGCGGTTATCAGCCGGGACCAGGGGCATATCCCAGACGCCCTGAACCATCTTCGCCGCGCGCTTTGGCAGGCCGCACCGGATCAGGTATACCTGCCCTTTGCAGAATATTACGGGGAACTGTCCGGGCTTCTGGAAATGCTGACGGAGGACCAAACCCTTGTGCCTGTCCTGGAACAGGTCAGGCGGCTGGGCAGAAAACAGGAAGCAGGCAGTGCGGCGGTGCACGCCCTCCTTTACCCAGGCACCTCCCCCCTTACTCCAAGGGAGCGCGAGATCGCCTTGCTGGCCAGACAGCGGCTGACAACCCAGGAGATGGCCCTGCGCCTGTCCATCTCCCCGGCAACTGTAAAAAATACACTCTACAAAATCTACAGCAAGCTGAACATCCACTGTAAACGCGAGCTGGAAGGCATTGATTTTTAAAATAGGCCGTTTCAGCTCATGTGTTTTTGGCGCTGCTGTTCTATACTGACATTCAGAACCTGTCAATCCTTTTTTCTTATAACCGGGAGGTATATGTATGAACAGCAGCTCACTATTACCGCAGATTCCAACTGATATCCGTGCCGCCAGGATCGGTACCTGCTTCAACCCGCTTACCAAAACCCTGATATCCGACAAGATCGTGTTTGCGCCTGACCGTTTTCCAGCCGGCGCGCTGAATATGGTCCATGGCAGCGCTGAGATGAGCCTGGAGGCCAACTCCTCCACCAGCCAGTGTATGAACAGCAGCTTTTTTGCTGCGGATTCCCAGGTCAAAATCGGCCCCTGGGTCAACCTCGGCTTCAATATGTCCATCTCCAACAGTGAAGCCCACCAGTCCAACAGCCTCACCTGCTTCTGCTCCTATGTGTACAAGGATATGGAACTGCATTTGCTGAACCCAGGTCCAAACACACTGTTTAACTATACCACGGACGAATTCCAGACCTGCCTGGCCAATGTGCTGAACGCGCCGAAAGAGAGAGCCTGCCAGGCTTATTTCACATTCATACAAAAATTCGGTTATGGCTGCATCACCAAACTCTATCTCACCTCCGGCTCAGCCTTCCAGCTGACCTGCTCCCAGACACAAACCCAGTCAGCCTGCAAAACAAAATATGGAGCCAGCTTCGGGGTTGGCATCAAAGGCTCCGGCGGGTCAGTGG
>URUZ01000358.1 GCA_900551225.1 uncultured Clostridium sp. | reverse complement strand
TCCCAGGCAAGTGACTCGGTTGTGTTCGCACTGAACGCAGAGCCTACCAGCCTTGATCCACAGGTTGCATCTGAGCGTATCACCTGGGTGCCTGTAGCACAGCTGTATGACCGTCTGGTCCGCGAAGATGAGAACGGAGAGATCCAGCCGTCCATCGCCGAGTCCTGGGAGACCAGCGAGGATGGAACCAGCTTGACCTTCCAGATCCGTAAGGGCGTTAAGTTCCATGACGGATCGGAGATGACTGTGGAGGACGTAGCATACTCCATCAACCGCACCATCAACGATTATCCCAGCAAGCTGTTCAGCTCTGCTATGGAAGATATGGAAGTAGTAGATGATACCCATGTAAAGTTAAACCTGAAGTACCCATTTAAACCAGCCATCAACTGCTTAAACCACGTTACCTTCGGTATTGTTCCCAAGGCTGTTGTGGAGAAAGATCCGGAAGGCTTCAGCCGCAATCCCGTGGGAAGCGGACCATTCAAGTTCAAGGAGTGGACAAGCGGAGACCATGTGACCCTGGAGCGTTTTGATGACTACTGGAGGGGTGCCGCAGCAATCCAGCAGGTAACCTTCAAGACTATCACCGACACCAGTTCCTCTGTTCTGGCTCTGGAGAAGGGTGAGATCGATGTGATGATGACCATCCCGGAGAGCTACCGCAAGCACCTGATGGAGGAGACTCCCAGCGTGAAGTTCTATGAGACCGAGGGCGCCAGCATTTACGTCCTGACCTTCAACAATGAGAAGGGAACATTTACCGACCATAACCTGCGCATGGCTGTGGCATACGCCATCAACCGCGATGAGATCATCGCAGGCGCTCTGGAAGGAAACGGCAAACCCCTGTACGCGCCAATGGCTTCATTTGCCTTCGGCTATCCGGACTTAAACAACTTCCCCATCATCCAGCAGGATCTGGAGAAATCCAAAGAGTATCTGGCCAAGGCCGGGAAACCGGACGGCTTCACTGTGAAACTGAAATGTACTGAGGCAGCCAACTACACCAAGCCCGCTGAGATCATCCAGGCCCAGTTAAGCCAGGTGGGAATCAACGTTGAGATTGAGACCATGGAGCGCGGCACCTATTTACAGGAAGTATACCGCAACTGTGATTACGAGATGTCCATCTGGTCCATGACCTCCGACTACCCGGACGGCGATTCTCCTTCCTATGCACGTCTCCACGGAAGCATGAAGGGCAACACCAACAACTACGTGCTGGTGGACATCCCTGAGTTAAATGAAGCCCTTGACACAGGACGTACCTCTCTGGATGACCAGGTTCGTAAGGATGCATACCTGAAGGTGTCTGAGATCGTGCGCGACGAGGCTCCCATGATCCCTCTCTACGCACAGATGAACAACATTGCGGCCAACGCCAATCTGACCGGCGTCCGTTCCCATTACGGCCAGGTGGTTGAAATATACGATTACGCATGGACCGCAGCCGAGGCAGCAAAATAAATTACTTAGGAGGAGTTAAATGCTAAAATTCATAGGCAAACGGCTGATCATGCTGATCCCGGTTGTGTTCGGCATTTCATTCATTATTTTTGCAATTATGAGTTTGACTCCCGGTGACCCCGCCCAGATGAAGCTGGGCGAGGGCGCCAGTATGGAAGCGATTGAAGCGCTGCGCAACAAGATGGGGTTAAACGATCCGTTTTTTGTAAGATACATTAAATATCTGGGCGCCTGCCTTCAGGGCGACTTCGGCACTTCCTACCGCACGGGGCTTCCCGTGCTGGAGGAGATCATCACACGGTTCCCGGTGTCATTAAGAATGGCCTTCTTCGGAATCGGACTGTCTGTGCTGTTAGGCGTGCCTCTGGGCGTGTTGTCCGCGGTGAAGCAGTATTCTGTATTCGATATATTCAGCCTTACCTTTGCTCTGCTTTTGACAGCCATTCCCGCGTTCTTCTTAGGGTTGCTGCTGCTTCTCGTATTCTCCCTGAATCTGGGCTGGCTGCCGGCCACTGGGGCTGATACATGGATGCACTACATACTGCCTACCCTTACCCTGGGCGCTTCGGCAACAGCCACAATCACCCGTCTGACCCGCTCCAGCATGCTGGAGGTAATCCGTCAGGACTATGTGCGCACAGCCAAAGCCAAGGGAGCAGCCCCCATGCGGGTGATTTGGAAACACGTTCTGCGCAATGCCATCATGCCCATTGTTACGGTTGCAGGTATGAACTTCGGCGTGCAGCTGGGCGGAACAGTGGTAATTGAAAGTGTGTTCGCTATGCCGGGCATGGGTTCTCTGATGATTACTGCAGTGCGTATGAAGGATATCCCTGTGGTTACGGCCACTGTTATGTTTGTGGCGGTGGCCATCGGTCTGGCCAATCTGGTGGTTGATATTCTTTACACCTATATTGATCCCCGCGTCAGATCCCAGTACGTATAAGAAGGAGAGTAACTATGGCTAATACAAAAGCTGTTGCGGTGCCCAGCCACCAATTTAAGAAGAAAAGCCAGTTTAAAACGATTGTGGTTCGTTATAAGAAGAACAAGCTGGCCATGGTCGGACTGGTCATGCTGCTTGTTTTGATTTTCTTTGCCTGTACGGCGAATCTCTTTTTTGACTATAAGCAGGATGTAATCGGGCAGAATATTGCCCAGCGCCTTCAGACGCCCAGCGCGGCGCATCTGCTGGGCACAGACCAGTACGGAAGGGATATGCTGGCGCGAATTGTGTTCGGCTCCCGCATTTCCCTGATCGTGGGCCTTGTGACAATCGCCATCGGCCTGTCCTTCGGCTCCCTGATCGGAGCTGTGGCCGGCTACTACGGCGGCAGGATTGACAATGTGCTGATGCGTCTGATGGACGTGTTTCTGGCAATTCCCTCCATGCTGCTGGCCGTATGTATCGTGGCGGCCCTGGGTGGAGGCCTGTTCAATCTGCTGATTGCCTCGGGCGTGTCACAGATCGCCCGGTTTTCGCGGATTGTGCGTTCTTCCATCATCACCATGAAGGGGGAACAGTTTATAGAGGCGGCCAAGGCCTGCGGCACCAAGGACAGCAGGATCATCCTGCACCACATCCTGCCCAATGCTATGGGCCCCATCATTGTCCAGGCCACCCTGAATATGGCCCAGGCGATTCTGGTGGTGTCCTCCTTAAGCTTTGTGGGCCTGGGGATCACGCCGCCCACGCCGGAGTGGGGTTCCATGCTGTCCACGGGTAAAGAGATGATGCGTTTCTATCCGCATCTGGTTATCTCCCCAGGCGTGGCAATCGTACTTGCGGTTATGGCACTGAATCTGATCGGTGACGGCCTGCGCGACGCGCTGGACCCGCGTCTGAAAAATTAACTGGTAAAAGCGGAGGAAAATATGGCGGAAAAATTATTGGATATACAGGATTTACATGTCACATACCGCACGGACGACGCCTTGGTGTATGCCGTTAATGGATTGACGCTGGAACTGTATAAAGGAGAAACCCTTGGACTGGTAGGTGAGACGGGGGCGGGCAAGACTACGACGGCCCTGTCCATCCTCCGCCTGCTGCCTGAGCGGGTTGGAGAGATCACAAAAGGTAAGATAATGTTAAACGGCACGGACATTACCGCGGCCAGCGAAGCGCAGATGCGCGGAGCCAGGGGCAATGACGTGTCAATGATATTCCAGGACCCTATGACCAGCTTAAACCCCGTGCTGACGGTGGGAGAGCAGATCGGTGAGGTGCTGGAGCTGCACAGTCAGGGCGCGCCCAACCGGGCTGAGATCAGCAAGCGTGTGGACGAGATGCTTCAGCTGGTGGGCCTGCCCTCCGAGCGGAAGAGCGAATATCCCCACCAGTTCTCAGGCGGTATGAAGCAGCGCGTGGTGATCGCCATGGCCCTGGCCTGTCAGCCGCAGCTGCTGCTGGCGGACGAGCCGACCACTGCCCTGGATGTGACTATTCAGGCCCAGGTGCTGGCGATGATGCGGGATTTAAAGGACAGGCTGAACACTGCTATGCTTCTGATCACCCATGACCTGGGCGTTGTGGCCCAGAACTGCGATCGGGTTGCCATTATGTACGCCGGGGAGTTGATTGAGATCGGAAAGGTGGAGGACGTCTTTTTGGGGGAGGATCATCATCCCTACACACTTGGATTGTTTGGCTCCATCCCGGACCTGACCAAGCCGGCCAGGCGCTTAAGCCCCATCAACGGGCTGATGCCGGACCCCACGGAGCTGTCTGAGGGCTGCCCCTTTGCACCCCGCTGCCCCAAGTGTATGGACAAGTGCAACAGCAGCAGGCCGGTGGAGTATGTGAAGGGAACCCAGCGGGTGAAATGCCACCTGTTTTCAGAAATTCCCGGATACCGTCCAGGAAATGCCGGTCAGGACAATGGAGGTGACGTGCAGTGAGTGAGAACCAAAAACATGTGCCGCTGCTGCAGGCGGTAAATCTTAAAAAATATTTCCGTACCCCAAAGGGAGAGCTGCACGCTGTTGACAACGTGAACTTCACTCTGGAGCGGGGAGAAACCCTGGGCGTGGTGGGTGAGTCCGGCTGCGGTAAGTCCACCCTGGGACGGGTGCTGCTGCGCCTGGTTCCCCACACCTCCGGTCAGGTGCTGTTCGAAGGCCAGGACATCTTGAGCTACAACCCTAACCGTATGATGGACATGCGCAAGCAGATGCAGATGATTTTCCAGGACCCTTATGCTTCCCTGAATCCACGTATGACGGTAAGTGAGATCATTGCCGAGCCCATGAAGGTGTGCAAGACCTTTGCAACCACGGCGGAGCGGGACGAGCGGGTTTACCAGCTGATGGAGACTGTGGGACTGGCAGAGCGCTTTATGAATACATACCCCCACGAGCTGGACGGCGGACGGCGTCAGCGTATCGGTATCGCCAGAGCACTGGCCCTGGACCCCAAGTTCATCGTGTGCGATGAGCCGGTATCAGCCCTGGACGTATCCATTCAGGCCCAGATTCTGAACCTGCTGATGGATCTGCAGGAAGAGCACGGATTTTCCTATATGTTCATCACCCACAACTTAAGTGTGGTTAAACATATCAGCAACCATATTATGGTTATGTACCTGGGCCAGGTTGTAGAGATGGCGGAGAAGGAGGAGCTGTTCTTAAATCCCTCCCATCCTTACACCCGGGCGCTGATGGATGCAATACCGTCAATTGATTTAAGTCTGCGGGACAAACCCCGTGAGATCATCAAGGGTGAGGTGACAAGCCCCATTAACCCCAAGCCGGGCTGCCGTTTTGCCGCCCGCTGCCCCCATGCAAAGGACAGCTGCATAGGCTCTGATATCCCATTAAAAGAGATATCGCCCAAGCATTATGTGGCCTGCCGTTTGTTTGAGTAGTATGAAGGAGGAGGGGGAATTACGTGATTGACAGCTGGAATATAACGAAGGTGCCGTCCGGTGAGCTGTTTGCCCGGCAGGCGCGGGTGCGCGGGATTCTGGAACAGGAGAAGCTGGACGGCATGATGTTCTTCTCAGCCGCCTCCCAGCGCTACCTGACCGGAGGAAACTTTATAGATACGGAGCGGCCCTTTGTGCTGGTCCTTAAGACGGACGGCCATGCCTCCATGCTGGTCCCATATCTTGAGGCAGAGCATGTGACCCACATTGTGGAGGGCGTGGATTCCTTTACGGACTACCCCGAGTTCCCGGGAGAGCGGCACCCCATGCAGTACCTGGCCGACCTTCTGGAGCGCATGGGATTGTCCCGGGCACACATGGCCGCAGACAGCGACGGTTACGGCGCCCACTTCGGCTATACGGGCCCCAAGATCAGCGCCCTGTGCCCTGAAGTGGAGCTGGTGCTGAAACCCCGTCTGATCGAAGAACTGAAAATCATCAAGTCTGACTACGATCTGTCCGTGATCCGGGAGAGCGCCCGCTGGGGCAATTTTGCCCATGCCCTGCTGCAGGAGTACACCAAGCCGGGGCTGCGGGAGGTGGACGTGGAAGCCAGGGTCACCGCTGAGTCAACCAGAGCGGCGCTGCTGACCCTTGGCCCGGACTTCATGCCCGGAGCCGACTTCCTGGTGGGAGCCGACTACAGGGGGCAGATCGGTGAAAATACCTATTATCCCCACGCGCTGGTGAACAACACCGTATTCAAAACAGGAGATATATTGGGCACCAGGGCCAGGGCCAATATGCTGGGCTACAACTCAGAGCTGGAGCGCTGCATGTTTATCGGGGAGCCCACCAAGGAGATGGCCCAGTATTATGAGCATGTGCTGGTGATGCAGGAGATCGCATTCCAGACCATACGCCCGGGAATCCCGTGCAGCCAGGTGGATAAAGAGGTGATGCGCTACTATAGAGAGCGCGGGCTGATGCCTTACTGGCGCCACCACACTGGACATGGGCTGGGGCTTGGGAAACACGAACGGCCCTTCCTGGATGAATACTGTGATGTGATCATGGAACCGGGAATGTGCTTCAGTGTGGAGCCGGGACTCTATGTGAAGGGCCTGGGCGGATTCAGGAACTTCGATACGGTGCTGGTGACGGAGACC
>URUZ01000357.1 GCA_900551225.1 uncultured Clostridium sp. | reverse complement strand
TATAATATATTATATATAATTATCCTTGTCAATTGGCAAGGGCATAATCTGCTTTTATATTTCCGCGTGCGGTCTATCTACTCCCTACGCACAGCAAAACAGGCATAAACACGTCGCCGTGTTTATGCCTGTTCAGAATATACCATATACTATATACCATATTATGTTTTATTTACTCTTCCCCATTCTCCGGAACCAGGTTATGCGCCTTCGCAACCACCTTTTTTCCATCCATAACCGCCGTGAGATGCCGGATAAAGAAATGGGAGATGCTGCCCACCACCAGAGCTGCGGCAACAGTGCCCTCGCGGACACCCAGTATCCTGCCCTTGCAGAATATGGAGAGAAGGATTGCTGCGCACACCAGGCTCAGGTCAAAAGATGTCTTTACATGGCCGAACTGGAAACCTGTGCGGTGCACAATGGCGCGGACCAGACCTTCTCCGGGAAGGATCAGTACGTTGGGGATTACCTCCAGGGCGATTCCAAGGCCAAGGAACGTACAGCCTATGAAAAGCATCACTACGCTTCCCACATAGGAATGTACCTGCCAAAATGAAAACAGGCGCATCCATCCGTCAATACAGGCGGAAAACAGCAGTGCCGACGGCAGCTGCAGCAGCTGGATCTTCTCAAAGCCCTTTCCAATGATCGCGGCCTGCATGAAGAACATGACCGTGTTGACTATCATGGTAAAGGTTCCAAGGGATTTTGGGAAGACAAAAGTCAATACAAAAGCAAGGCTCGTTACCGGAGACGTCCCAAGCCCTGCTTTTGTAATCAGGCCAATTCCCAGCGCACTGGCGATAACGCCAGTCAAAAACATCGTGTAGCGTTTCATCATTTCAGGATTTTTCAAAGCTTACACCTCTAAAAATTATTTGCTGTGCCTAATTATTTTTGCTGTTATTATGATAGCACGAAAAAAAGGCCCTCACAATGGGCATACTTGCCCAAATGAAGGCCTTAATTTCAGCGAAGTGCACAACTTTTTTTAGGTTGCCTAAATTATTTTGTCGTCCCCTGTCGTTTTTACCGACATTTTAACGGCGGACATAGATTGGATAACGTGTATACACAAGCATAATCCCCAGCGCAATGGAAACCACAAACACAATAACCGCCAGGGTAGCATTGCTGGGCTTGCGGACTCTAAAATCCACGATGAACATCAGTCCCACCACCAGAAGCAGCAGATGCAGGCAGATGCGGAATATGTAATCAGGCACAAGGAACTGGATCATGAACACCAGGGGAAGAGCCACTGCCATGGATGTGATGGGCAGTCCCCGGTAGAACTTCTCTCCGTCCTCAGTGATCAGGGAATTGTTCATCTCCATCACATTGAAGAAGGCCAGGCGCACCACAGAAGCCACGCAGTAGAGCACGATCACAGCGGTTCCCAGGAATCCTCTGACGCCCAGCAGATAGCAGATCAGCGCCGGAAATGCGCCGAAGCACACCACATCGCAGAGGGAATCAATCTGAATTCCAAAGGACTTGGCATCCTCTGTGCGGTTCTTCTTGGTTCTGGCTATCTTCCCGTCAAACATATCGCAAAGCCCTGAGAGCGCCAGACAAACTACCGCCGTCTTAAATCTTCCGTGAATCGCCTGGGTCATACCGATGACGCTGGAGGCCAGGCTGATATATGTCAAGACCACTGTGTAATCATAAAATCCTATCATAAATAACTCCTTCAATCGATTAAGTATTCTGTCGGCCGGCTGCAGGCCGTTTCATCAGCAGGTTGGCGCCGGCGGTTACAATGGCGCTGAAAAATAACTGGACATAATAGCTGATCCCTCTGCTCAGTACCATGGCCGGTATCAGCAGGTCCCCGTAAAATATGGGATCAAAGATGGTCAGGAACAAATGTTCACTGATACCCATGCCTCCTGGGAGAGGCAGCATATCAACTGACACGGAGATAGACGCCTGCAGCAGCACCACATTCCACATGGCTGTGCCGCTAAGGCCAAATGCCCGGTACACAAAATAAGTCACAAAAAACAGCGCAATCCGCTGGATAAAGGTGAGCAGCAATACATTGAACAGCACCCGCATATTCTGTTTCAGAAATGCAGCCGTGTCCCCGTAGTGGTCCATGGTGATGGCAATCCGCTCTTTCTTGGCCTCCACCCGCCGCAGCAGGCGGAATCTTCCCAGAATATCCAGTAGGCTCATCACAATGTTCCTGGCCAGGCTGGTGTGAAACACCAGAATCAGCATGGCCGCACAGCACAGGATGTTCAGGCCCAAACCCAGGTAAAAGACGGGCATCACCTCCCACAGATACAGATGCAAAAAATGGGAACGGAAGATCACCAGATAACAGCCGACAGCTACCAGAACCAGCTTATATGTAATGGTTACAATCATCAGAACCACAGTGGCCACAGGAACAGGGATCTTGTTTCTGCGCATAAACAGAATCTGGGCCGGCTGGCCGCCTCCCGCAGACGGGGTGATGCAGCTGAAAAAGAAGCCCACACAGGAATACATGAAACAGGTTCTGCGCTTGGCGCGTATCTGCAGCGTGCCGAACATATAGTGGAGAATCGTGGACTCCCCCAGAATGAAAATCACCACGCAGAGCACGCCCATGGCCAGAAATTTAGGTTCCGCCTCTGTGATGGTCTCCGCGATATCACCCAGGTCTTTTCCCGCAAACACACTGTAAATCGTCAGGGCAAATACTATCAGCACAAAAGCTGCATTTAACAAATTTTTCTTACGCTTCGACATCCATTTTCCTTCCTAGTGCCGCCCGGCGTAAATACGCCGGTATATAGTGCCTGATATCCGCGTCAGGTGTGCGTCTGCGAAGTGACGGCGTAGTGGGCGCTACGACTAACTTCGCAGGCGTGCATCTGATGTGGATAGCGGGTGCTATATAGTGGCGTATTTGCGTCGGGCGGCACTAGTGCCGCCCCGATGCCGTAATGCCCCGGTTACCTATAAATACTGCTATCATAATCCTTTTAGAACCGAATGTCAAATTTACACTGCATCCACCTTAGGTATTTTCTTCCTGATATGGATAAATACGATCACGTGGATCAGTGTTGTCAGCACCCAGGACACGGGATAGGAAATGTACAGCGTTTCCAGGGATCGGTACATGCGGAATACGGTGAACACCCAGATCACCCTGAACCCGCATGCGCCGGCCAGGGAGACAAACATGGGCATCATGGAGTACCCCATCCCCCTTAAGGAACCGGCAAATGTATCCATCATTCCGCAGAGACAGTAGCAGCCGCCGATAATGGACAGGCGCAGCATACCGTAGCGGATTACCTCAGCATCCGTAGAATACAGGCGCAGCAGTCCGTTTCCAAAGGTCAGGGCGCAGACCCCTAAGCTGATTCCCAGGGTTACAACCACCCCAAGGCAGATGAACAGAATACGGTTGAGACGCGAATATTTCCTGCCCCCCAGGTTCTGGCTGGTAAAGCTCAGATTGGTCTGATAGACCGCGCTGGTAGAGGTATTGACAAAGCTTTCAATATTGGCTGATGCGGTGTTGCCCGCCATGGCGATGGAACCAAAGGAGTTGACAGAGGACTGGATCAGAATGTTGGATATGGCGAATATCACGCTCTGCAGACCAGCGGGAAGGCCCACCTTCACAATCTGCTTCAGCTTTCTCTTATGTATTTTCAGCTTTTTAAGGTTCAGTTTCAGAGGGCCGTCTATTTTCATCAGGCTGTGGAGCACCAGAACTGCGGAGAGCAGCTCCGAGATCACGGTAGCCCATCCCACACCGGCCACGCCCATGCCCATTTTTATCACAAAGAACAGGTTCAGCACCACGTTGACCAATCCGGACAGTAACAGGAAATACAGCGGTCTCCTGGTATCTCCCACTGCCCTCAGGATGGCGCTGCCGAAATTGTAAAGCATCAGCACCGGCGTTCCCACAAAATAAATCCTCATATATAATACTGCATGGCTCAGCACATCCTCCGGCGTTCCCATCATGGTCAGAACCGGCAGAGATACCACAAATCCCAGACCCACTAAAACCAGGCCGCTTACCAGCCCCATAAGGATGGCGGTGTGGACAGTGTCGCTGATATCCTGGTCCCGTCTGCCGCCGTAATACCGTGCCACCAGCACGTTGACACCCACGGACAGGCCCACGAATAAGTTGACCAGCAGGTTGATCAGGGAGGATGTTGCTCCCACCGCCGCCAGCGCGTGGCGTCCGGCAAACCGTCCCACCACCACAATATCGGCTGCATTGAATAAAAGCTGCAGCATGCTGGAAAGCATCAGCGGCAGGGCAAAGAGCAGAATCTTCCCCAGAAGCGGGCCATTGCACATGTCCATTTCATATGAACGTTTCCTCATGACAAAAATCCCCCTATTCCCGGTTTCCCCCGGTTCAACGCTTATCAGTGTATCACAGCGGACGTGCTTTTGCAATCCAATGGGCCAAAACTTAAGGTTTACGGGCAATTTACTGTTGCGACTTTTCTTCATTAGTGATACCATAAAGTACATATTGCAGAGCCGCCTCGCCAAGTGAGGGTGGCATGTATCGCACGTAAGTGACCAACACGGTTACTAAGTGCTCATAACTAGGAGGAATAATCTATGAAACTGGTGATACCAGAACACTATGATCCCCGGCTTACGGTCCGGGAAACACAGGAAGCGATTAAATACATACGTGATACGTTCCAGAAAGAACTAGGCAAGGAGATGAACCTGGAGCGGATTTCCGCCCCTCTGTTCGTAGAGAAAAGCAGCGGCCTCAACGACAACTTAAGCGGAACCGAGCGGCCTGTACAGTTTGATATAGCAGGCATACCGGGCGAAACCATGGAAGTGGTCCACTCCCTGGCAAAATGGAAGCGCATGGCCTTAAAAGAATACGGTTTTACCCCCGGTGAAGGCCTTTATACCAATATGAACGCCATCCGCAGGGATGAGGACCTGGATAATCTCCACTCCTGCTATGTGGACCAGTGGGACTGGGAGAAGGTGATCCGCAGGGAGGACCGGAACCTGGATACTTTAAAGGACACGGTGCGCCTGATCTTTAAGATTATTAAACACATGCAGCACGAGGTGTGGTACAAATATCCGGAGGCGGTAAAGCACCTTCCCAAAGATATCTACTTCATCACTTCCCAGGAACTGGAAGACCGTTACCCCGGTCTGACACCCAAGGAGCGGGAAAATGCAGTCTGCCGGGAACACGGCTGCGTATTCCTCATGCAGATCGGCGACAAGCTGGCCGGAGGCGAGCCTCATGACGGCCGCGCCCCCGACTATGACGACTGGCAGTTAAACGGGGATATCCTGTTCTGGTTTGATCATTTAAAATGTGCCCTGGAGATCTCCAGCATGGGCATCCGCGTGGATGAAAAGGCCCTGGATGAGCAGCTGAAAAAGTCCGGCTGCGAGGACCGCCGCGCTCTTCCCTATCACAGAATGCTGTTAAACGGGGAACTGCCCTGCACCATCGGCGGCGGTATCGGACAGTCCCGGCTGTGCATGCTGCTGCTGGACAGAGCTCATGTGGGCGAAGTCCAGGCCAGCATATGGCCTGAGGATATGCGCCGGGAGTGCAGAGAACACGGGATGTTCCTTCTTTAAATCCGGGAAGGGGGATACATGTCATTAACTGAATTGTTTATCATTGCCGTGGGCCTGTCCATGGATGCCTTCGCCGTGGCGGTCTGCAAGGGCCTTGCCATGCCGAAGATGAGCTGGAAGGGCGCGGTAATTGTAGGACTGTACTTCGGAGGCTTCCAGGGCGGCATGCCGTTCATCGGCTGGCTCCTGGGTTCCCGGTTCAGGGAGGCCATCACCGCATACGACCACTGGATCGCATTTATCCTGCTGTCCCTGATCGGCGCCAACATGATCAAGGAGTCCATGGAAAAGGATGTGGAGTGCACGGACGCCTGTCTGAAACCCAGATCCATGATCCTTCTGGCCGTGGCCACCAGCATTGACGCGCTGGCCGTGGGCATCACGTTCGCGTTCTTGCGCGTGGACATCCTCACGTCCGTGGGGCTGATCGGCGTCACGACGTTCGCCCTGTCCATCGTCGGCGTTGCCGTGGGCCACCGCTTCGGCGCCCGCTACGAGAAGCCCGCCACCGTCGCCGGCGGCATCGTCCTCATCCTCATCGGCCTCAAGATCCTGCTGGAACACCTGGGGATCATAGCCTTCTAGAAGCCGGACGAGACGTAGACTCCGTCTTTTACCTTCTTCGTCTCGCTTTTCTCGCCGAACTCAGGACGCGAAGCGGCGCGGGGCTCCCACCAAGCGAGTTCCGCAGCGAAGCGAGGACTGTCTGAGCGACTGGGCATTGCCCCCAGTCCCATCTCACAGGTGGAACCCGGCGACTGGGCACCGCACCCCGGCTGCCGTCGCACAGGTGGAGCTCAGCGACTGAACATGCCGGACCCTCTCCCGTCCCCCAGGTTCAGCCTACGACGAGCACACTTCGCATTCTTCCACTTCCAGGCTCTTCGACCGCACGTAGTAGATGG
>URUZ01000356.1 GCA_900551225.1 uncultured Clostridium sp. | reverse complement strand
GGCGGCTGGGGGTGATCACCGGCGGCAAGGGCCTTAAGATCTCCAGGGACAGATACCACGGATTTGAGCAGGCGGTGGCGGATCATGGCCTGGAGCTGCTGGACCGGGATGTGATGGAAGGGGATTTCTTCGTGGAGGGGGCCTATGAGCTGGCCAGGAAGATGTTTCTGTCCGGCGACTGGCCCGAGGGGATATTAACCTGCAACAACAGGACCAGTATCGGTTTTTTAAAGGCGGCGAAGGAGTGCAGTATCCAGGTGGGCAGGGATATCGCCCTGATTGGAATTGACAAGCTGCCCATTCTGGATGAGATAGGGTTTCCTTTGAGCTGTGCATCCCGTGACAACCACGAGATGGGCTGCATGGCTTTAAAACTCATGCTGGAACGGATGCGGGACGAGAAGAGCAGCAGGAAAATCTCCATGGTGCCCTACCAGATCGAATTAAAAGGAACGGAAAAAAGAAGCGGGTAGTCATAACTGCTGCTTTTTTACCCCGATGTGTAACCGGTTACACATCGGGCGGACGGTAATCGGAAATCTCATCGCCATAGGCGGTTTAACATGGATTTTGAAAGTGAGGTAAAGAATGATTTACAAAAAGGTTGCAAAGATCAGAGAAGAAATCTCCGCCATTGGGATCGGCTGCTGGAACATGGGCGGCGACTGGGATTCATCGGAGGAAAAGAATTCCATCGCGATTATCTATGCAGCAATTGATATGGGAATCAATTTTTTTGACGTGGCGCCCGTATATGGCTGGGGAGTATCGGAGACGGTTCTGGGAAAGGCGCTAAAGGAGGCAGGCAGGAGAGAGAAGGTGCTGATTGCATCAAAAGGCGGCCTGCTCTGGGATGACTGCCACAGGACCCGGAACAATTTATCCAGGGACAGCCTGCTAAAGGAGATTGACGCCAGCTTAAAGCGGCTGCAGACGGATCATATCGACATTTACCAGATGCACTGGCCGGACCCCGGCACTCCGCTGGAGGAGACTGCGGAGGCGCTGTCCCTCATAAAGAAGAGCGGCAAGATCCGGTACGTGGGGCTGAGCAATTTCTCCCAGAAGGACGTGGATACCATGATGACCATGGTGGATGTGGAATGCCAGCAGAGCCTTTACAACATGCTGGAGCGGAATACGGACAAATACCATGGCATTGATCTGGACTACAGGACAGAGGATGAGGTCCTCCCCTTCGTAAGGGAGCACGGTCAGGCGTTCCTGCCCTACAGCCCGCTGTTCCAGGGGCTGCTGGCCGGGAAATTCCTGGATGGGGTTGATTTCTCCTCCCATGATATACGCAATGAGAATCCCAAGCTGGCCGGGGAGCAGTTTAAAATGTATGTGGAGATTGCCAGAAAGCTGAAGGCATTTGCAGACGACATGGGGCAGCCCATGAACGAACTGGCTCTTAACTGGCTGAGACAGAAGCCGGAGGTGACTTCCATCATCGGAGGCGCTTCATCCACCGCGCAGCTGGAGAAAAATATCCATTGTACAACCTGGGATATCGGCCAGGAGGAGATGAAAGCCATTGACGAAATCATAGAGCCGGTAAGATACCTATAAGGGAGCGGGACATGAAAAAATATTTATTAGCACATGATTTGGGGACATCGGGCGATAAGGCCACATTGTTTACCACGGACGGAGAACTGGTGAGAAGCGTCACCTACGAGTATCCCACCCGGTTCTTCAACAGCACCTGGGCGGAACAGGACCCGGAGGACTGGTGGAGGGCGGTGTGTACCAACAATCAGGTCCTGTTAGAAGGCATTGACAAGACAGAGGTTGCGGGCATGGCCTTCAGCGGGCAGATGATGGGCTGCGTGGTGGTGGACCGGCAGGGCAGGGCCATCAGAAACGCCATTATCTGGGCAGACCAGAGGAGCCAGGCCCAGGAGGCCATGATCCGGGGGAAAATAGATGAATACGAATTTTACCAGATCACCGGACACAGGGTCAGCGCATCCTACAGCATCGAGAAGCTGATGTGGATCAGGGACAATGAGCCGGATCTATTCTCACAGGTTTATAAGATGCTTCAGCCCAAGGACTATGTGGTGCTAAGGCTCACCGGCCAGTATGTAACCGATTATTCAGACGCCTCGGGAACCAACTGCCTGGATCTTAAGAAGCTTGAATGGTCCGGCCGGCTGCTGGATCTAATGGAGATCGACGGGCGCTATCTGCCGGAGGTGAAGCCCTCCACCCATGTGGCGGGAGAGATCACTGCCGGCATCAGCGGGGTCTGCGGCCTGGCGCCGGGAACTCCGGTGGTGATCGGCGGAGGCGACGGGCTCTGCGCGGCGGTGGGGGCCGGAAGTGTGAAAACAGGTGTTACATATAACTATCTTGGGTCCTCCTCCTGGGTGGCATATACCAGCGACAAGCCGGTATTTGACAAAGAGATGAGAACCTACAACTGGGCGCACATGGTTCCGGGGCTGTACACCCCCAACGGGACCATGCAGGCGGCGGGAAATTCCTACCATTTTATCAGGGAGACCATCTGCAAAGACCTGGAGATCATTGGCAGGGACAAGGGAATCAGCCCTTATGAGCTGATGAACCGGGAGATCGAACAATCAGCCCTGGGGGCCAACGGCCTGATCTATCTGCCATATATACTGGGTGAGCGGAGCCCCCGGTGGAATACGGATGCCAGAGGCGCATTGATCGGACTGAAGATGGAGCACAGCAGGGGCGACATGCTGAGGGCCTGCGTGGAGGGGATTCTCATGAACCTCAATATCATTCTGGGCGTATTCCAGGCGGAATACGACATTACCTCCATCAACGTCATCGGCGGCCTGGCCAAGGGGGATGTGATCCGGCAGATGATCGCAGACATTTACGGCATACCTGCCATGAGACTCAATTACCTGGATGAGGCCACCTCCATGGGAGCGGCCGTTGCGGCGGGCGTGGGGGCCGGGGTGCTGGAAAGCTTTGACACCATCAGCCGCTTTGTGAAGGTGGATGACGTGGTCCGCCCGGATATGGAGAACCATGAGAAATATAAAAGGCTTCAGCTGCGGTTTGACCAGTGCTATGAGGCGCTTCTGGGGGTCTACAGCCAGCTGGCAAAACCCCTTTAAGGGATGATAGATCAATTGGATGCATTTGAAAGGAGCAGATTATGAACAGTATAAACCTGACGCCGGAGGAACTGGCAAAGATGATTGACCACACACTGCTTAAGCAGTATGTGACCCTGGATGATTTAAAGGCGCACTGTGAGGTGGCGAAGAAGTATAACTTCAAGACAGTTGCCATCAACAACGCACCGGTGGCCTTCTGCAAAGAGCAGCTGGCGGGATCGGACGTCCTGTGTGACGCGGCGGTCAGCTTCCCGCTGGGCCAGTGCACCATTGAGACGAAGGTCTTTGAAACCCGCGATATCATTGAGAAGGGCGCCGGCGAGGTGGACTATGTGGTAAACCTGGTGGAATTAAAGAGCGGGAATTGGGATTATGTGGAGGAGGAGATGACGAGAATCGTGGCGGCCTGCCGCGAGAAACAGATTACCAGCAAGGTCATCTTCGAGAACTGCTTCCTCACCGATGACGAGAAACGCCATCTCTGTGAAATCGCCCTGAGAGTGAAACCGGACTTTATCAAGACCTCCACAGGCTATGGAACCGGCGGCGCCACTGTGGAGGACGTGAAGCTGATGAAGGAATGCGTGGGCAGCCGGCTGAAGATCAAAGCGGCGGGAGGAATCAGGAACGCCGAGACAGCGCTGGCCATGATCGAGGCGGGGGCAGAGCGCATCGGAACCAGCGCGGGCGTGGAAATTGTGGAAGGGTACAGGAAGATGCTGGAGTAACCATGGTTGTTATACCATAAGGTATGATGAAATAAAAACGCAAAGGAGAGGTAACATTATGAAGAAAGCATTAGCAATCACTATGGCAGCGGTAATGGCAATGGGGTTAACTGCATGTGGCTCAAAGGGGACGGAAGCACCGGCTTCGGCAGCACCTACGGAAGCGACGAATACCACTCAGGCATCGGCAGACACTGGCGGGGAGACAAAGGCAGAGGAATCCAAAACAGAGGAAGCCAAGGCAGAGGGCGGGAACTACCACATCATCTGGGTATCCTGCTCCACGGAGTCAGAATTCTGGCAGTACCAGGAAATCGGCATGAAAAATGCTGTAAAGGACATGCAGGATAAGTACGGCATCACCATCAACTTTGAGACCGTGGGACCGGCCAATGAATCAGAGACAGAGTCCTACATCCGTGCATTTGAAAATGCCATCGCCTCCAAGCCTCAGGCCATCATCTCCGCCACACAGGTTCCGGACGCCACCATAGCCGTGTCCAAGGAAGCCACCGACCAGGGAATTGTTGTAAACTTCACCAACTGTGGTTTGGAAATATATGGGAGCCATGAGCATGATGACGTCTACAATCAGTTCTATACCACCATCAGCGCCGACATCGGCGAGCTTGCCGGACAGATCCTGTTAGAGCGGTTAGAGGCAGCGGGAATCGAGCCAAAGGGCGTTGTGGGGATGCATTTCTCCAATATCAATGAAGCGCTGCAGCCACGTATGGATAATCTGAAATCCTATCTGGCGGAGCATGCGCCGGAGATTGAAGTGCTGGACACCCTTTACCATGCCAATGACCTTGCGGCTGCACAGGGCAATGTTGAGAACCAGATTTCTACATACGGCAGTAAGCTGATCGGCCTGTACGGCGCCAACAACATTTCCGGTGACGGCATTGCCCTTGCGATCCAGAATGCGGGAATCGGCGACAAGGTGGTGGCAATCGGCGTGGACTCCGATGCCCTGGAGATTGAAGCCCTTGAAGAGGGGAATCTGGATGTTATCATTGTTCAGGAAGCATATGGACAGGGCTATGCGGCTCTGAAAAATGCAGTAGAGACCCTGGTGGAAGGCTCCAACCCGGAGACAGAGAAACACGTTCTTCTGGACCCGGTTGCCATAACCAGCGAAAACATGAAGGAAGACAAATATGCGGCGCTGCTTGATCCTACTATTTTAGCCAAATAGGGAACCGGTTACCGATGTCTGGGGCGGGAATGCACGGGCGTTCCCGCCCCAGAGCGTGTCTTAAAATTGCTTTCCGTCAGCTGTGCGGGAATGAATTTTAAGACACGCTCCAGGTCATTAAAAAAATCAATGAATCAGGAAAGGAGTACCGCTGTGGAAGATGATATCCTCTTAAGAATCAATGCCGTAGAAAAGAGCTATCCCGGCGTGCAGGCTCTCAAAGGGATCACCACAACCATTAAAAAGGGTGAGGTACGTGCCCTGGTAGGAGAAAACGGAGCCGGCAAATCCACTTTGATTAAATGTATTATGGGCGTGGAAACGCCTACCAGGGGAAATGTGGAGATCAACTGCAACGGGCAGTGGAAGACTGCCCGCAATGCGATTGAAGCGAAAGAACTGGGAATGCATGCCAACTATCAGCATGTAAACATAGCAAGCGATTTAAGTATTGCCGAGAACTACTTCCTGGGGCGCCTGCCCCGCACAAAGGCAGGTCTGGTGGACTGGAAGAAAATGAATGATGAGAGCAAGGCAGTAATTGATAAATTCCAGATGAACGTCAATCCCCAGGACACCATCAAATCCCTTCCCGTGGCCATGCAGGCCATGGTTACCATCAGCAAGATTTCCGTGAATCAGAATATACGGCTGGTGATCTTTGATGAGCCCACCGCACTCTTGGAAAACGACAAGGTAGACATCCTTTTTAATTATATCAAGGAATTGAAGGCCGGCGGCGTCAGCGTGATCTACATATCCCACCGCCTGGAAGAGATTATGGAAATCTGTGATTCCGTCACCATTATGAAGGACGGAACCTATGTGGAGACCAAGGGCATCGGTGAGGTTGACAAGGATTACCTGATCTCCAAAATGGTAGGGCGGGAGATGGTGGACATCTATGGGATCAGCCATCAGAAGCCCGGCAAAGAGCTGCTGCGGGTTGAGAATTTGACTAGCTCCGCCTATTTTAAAAATGTGTCCTTTACCCTCCATGAGGGGGAGATCCTGGGCTTTTTCGGGCTGGTGGGCGTGGGCCGGAGCGAGGTCATGCGCGCCATCTTCGGCGTAGATAAATACGATTCCGGCAAGGTGTTCGTTAAGGGCAGGGAGGTCCGCCACAAGAATCCCATGCAGGCCATAAAGAACGGAATCGGATTCCTGACAGAGGACCGCCGGGTGGACGGACTGGCGCTGCCGTTGTCTGTGAAGATCAACACCAACATGTACTCCTATGATCTGATCAGCAGGCACGGGATTATCAACCTGAAAAAGGAGTCCGAGAGGGCGGAGGATTACAAGAAAAAGATCGGCATCAAAACGCCTGACACCAAACAGCTGGTGAACAATCTCTCGGGAGGCAACCAGCAGAAGGTGGTCATTGCCAAGCTTTTGTGCCGTGACCCGGATATCCTGATCTTCGACGAGCCTACGGTGGGCGTGGATGTGGGCGCCAAGGAAGAGATCTATAAGCTGATGGAAAAACTG
>URUZ01000355.1 GCA_900551225.1 uncultured Clostridium sp. | reverse complement strand
GGATGATATATATACAGAAAAAGTGCAGATGGAGGATATGTGTATGAATATGGAAGAGACAGTTATGACCCTGGTGGTTAAATCAGGCCAGGCCAGAAGTGCTGCCTATGAGGCGCTGGGCGAGGCCAAGCTGGGGAATTTTGAAAGTGCTGAGCGCAAGATGAAGGAGTCCGGAGAGTGGGTGATGGAAGCCCATGATATTCAGACCCAGCTTCTGGTGATGGAGGCCAGAGGAGAGATGAACAGCATCTCCCTGATTGCCGTACATGCCCAGGATCATCTGATGGACTGTATGCTGGCCAGAGAATTGATCACCGAAATGATAGAGCTTTACAAATTACTTTCTCATAAAGAGGACAAGAAGGAGGAACAGGTATGAATATCTTACTGATGTGTATGGCGGGAGCATCCACCAGCCTGGTGATGAACAAGATGAAGGCGGCGCTGACAGAGGACCAGAAAGACTGGAAGATCGAGGCTCATCCCTTTGACAGGATGGATGAAGTGGTGGACGGCTTTGACGTGATTCTCATAGGCCCTCAGATTGCTTACAAGAAGAAGGAGCTTCTGCGCAAAGCTGCCGAGATCGGGAAGCCGCTGGATTCTATCGCACCCGTGGATTACGCCATGGGCAATGGAGCGAAGATATTAAAACAGGCACAGACACTGTTTGAAAACGGAGTTAACTAAAGACGGGGAGGAGCCTAAGTATGGCAAAGCAGGGGGCAATGCAAAAATTTATGGACTGGATGCAGGAACACATCATGCCTGTAGCCGGCAGGATCGCGGAGGAGAAACATATTACCGCCATTACGAAAGGAATGATGGCCACTATACCGCTTACTATCATTGGGGGCATCTCGCTGATATTGGCATTCCCGCCGGTGGACGCGGCCACATTGGAGACAACACACGGTTTTTTGAAAACATTTCTGAGCGCATGGTATAACTGGGCGGGCAAATATGCTTCCATTCTGGAACTGCCCAATAATGTGACACTGGGGCTATTGGGAATCTATGTGGTGATTGCAATTACATATCATCTCTGTAAAAACTATAAAATGGAATCCCTGTCCTGTATGATCACCTCGGCCATGTCGTTTTTGATCATCGCCGCACCTCCGGAGACGGTGGAAGGGGCCAGCGGTCTGTTCCTAAACAGCCGGTATCTGGGTTCAAGAGGCCTGTTTGCAGCAATGGTGGTGGCGATAGTGACTGTGGAGCTGACCCGCTTTCTGCTGAAAAAGAATGTGAAGATCAAACTTCCCGACACCGTCCCGCCTATGGTCACAGCGCCATTCGAGGCACTGATCCCATCTATCCTGGTACTGCTGTTGTTCATGCTGGTGGATCAGGGAATCACGGCTGCTTTTGGAGTGAATCTTCCACAGGCGATTATGAACCTGTTCACCCCCTTTGCCAGAGCAGTTGACAGCGTGGGCGGTATGATGGCAATCCAGTTTCTGATCAATTTCCTGTGGTTTTTCGGTATCTACGGAAGTGCTGTGCCGGACAGTGTGACAGCCGGGTTCTTTATGACCAATATCACAGCCAATGCCGCCGCATATGCGGCCGGTGATCCCCTTCCTGCCATTGCCACCGCGCCTTTCCGCGTGGCCTTCGGCAATATCGGCGGCTGCGGCTCAGCCCTTCCGCTGGCAATCTGCATTTTGCTGGTGTGTAAATCCTCGCAGATGAAGACAGTGGGCAAGATTGGAATCATTCCATCTATCTTCGGCATTGCGGAGCCGCTGACCTTCGGCGTGCCCCTGGTGTTTAATCCGGTGCTTGCGGTGCCCATGATCCTGGGCTCTGTGCTGAATACCATGATCACCTTCCTGCTCATGCAGTGGAATGTGATCGGAAGAATCTTTGTCAATGTGCCGTGGACCACGCCAAAGGTGCTGGACGCCATGCTCTGCACCATGGATGTGAAGGCAGGCATTCTGGCGGCGGCTCTGATCGTGATGGATGTTTTGATTTATATGCCATTTGTGAAAGTCTACGATAAATCTCTGCTGGACAAAGAGCGTCTTGGGGTGGAATAAATGATGACAGTCAAGAAACCTAATTTTGTTTTATTTGTGGCTGACCAGCTGCGTGCCGATGCCCTGGGACATCTAAACTCCATGGGCGCCGCCACGCCCCATGCTGACCGGCTGGCCCGGGAAGGCGTTTCCTTTCAGAATGCGTATTGCCAGAATCCGGTCTGTGTGCCCAGCCGCTGCAGCATGCTGACGGGCTGGTATCCTCATACAAAGGGTCACAGGACCATGCATTTTCTGCTGGATCAGGAGGACCCTACCATATTGGAGCAATTAAAGAAAAATGGCTATGAGGTCATCTGGGCCGGCAAGGACGAGGTGATTCCTCTGAACCGGGATTTCAGCCAATACTGCGACCGCTATTATCCGGGGGCATATCCTTATGACCGGGAGAAAAGCAGGGAGTTTGAGGCACAGTTTCGCGGGGAACCGTCAGGGGATAATTTTTATTCCTTTTATGCCGGCAGGGTAAAACCGGAACTGGTTGATGACAATGATAAGAGCTGCGTGGACTTTGCTGTGGAGTATCTGCGGGAAAGGGGCAGCGCGACGGATGATAGGAGGCCCTTCTGCCTGTTCATCTGTCTCAGCAGCCCCCATCCCCCATACGGTTTATGTGATCCGTGGTACGGCGTGACGGACCGGAAGAAGCTGCCGACCAGGAAGCCTGCGCCAGAGGATTGGTCGGGTATGCCATCCATGCTGGAGGGCATTCATGATAAACAGGGGCTTCAGGGATGGAGCGAGCAGCGTTTCAGGGAACTTAAGGGAACCTACTATGACATGGTAAGCCAGCTGGATGAGCGGCTGGGAGAGCTGGTAAAAGCGCTGAAGGAAAATGGGGAGTACGATGATACAGCTGTGTTCTTTTACAGCGATCACGGGGATTTTACAGGAGATTTCGGTCTGGTGGAGAAATCCCAGAACACCTTTTACGACTGCCAGTGTAATGTCCCCTTAATCATTAAGCCGCCTGCAGGCCATGAGTGTGCCCCGCGGGTGACAAACGCTCTGGCGGAGCTGGTGGACATCCCCGCCACCGTGGCACAGCTGGCGGGTTTCTCCCTGGACTATACACAGTTTGGCCGTTCGTTGTGTCCTGTGCTTGAAGGCGGGGAAATGCACCGCGACACAGTGTTTGCGGAGGGCGGAAGAATCCACGGGGAGCATCAGGCCATGGAGCAGGGGCACGGGCCGGATTCCATCTACTGGCCGCGTCTTAGCACCCAGTGCATGGATGGACCGGAGCATACCAAAGCTGTCATGGCGAGGGAGGCCCGCTTTAAATACGTGTACAGGCTTTATGAGGGGGATCAGCTGTTTGATCTTCAGGAAGATCCACAGGAACTGGTGAACCTGGCAGAACTGCCGGAGCATCGGGAGACCGCCCTCAGGCTGCAGCAGAGAATCCTCAGATTTCTGGTGGAAACCGGGGACTATGTACCCTGCCGCAAGGATAAGGGATATTGAAGAGGAGGTGAAGTATGGAGAAGGGCGGAAAGTTCCTCTGGGGCGGAAGTATTGCGGCCCACCAGTGCGAGGGAGCCTGGGAGGCGGACGGAAAAGGGCCTGGGATCATGGATCTGGTAACTGCCGGCGCCTGTGATATACCCAGGGAAATCTGCAGTCAGACAGTGGCAGGGAAATGCTACCCGTCCCATGAAGGCATTGATTTTTACCACAGCTACAGAGACGATATACGGCTGTTTGCTGAAATGGGGTTCACAGCGCTGCGGATCTCCGTGGACTGGTCCCGCATTTTCCCAAATGGGGATGAGACGGTTCCTAATATACAGGGGATCACGCACTATCAGAAGGTAGTGGATGAGCTGCTAAGCTGCGGGATTGAGCCCATTGTGACCCTCTATCATTTCGAACTTCCCCTGCATCTGGTGAAAGAATATGGCGGATGGGCCAGCAGGAGGACGGTGGATTTCTATCTGCACTACTGCGACACGATGTTCCGCGCATTAGAGGGCAGGGTGCATTATTGGATCACATTTAATGAGATGAACCATCTGGACCCACAGACTGAGGCTTCGGACATTTTCACCTACATGATTTCGGGAATTAAATACAGTGAGATGGAGGAGCCGGGACTCCAGCTGGCCCGGATTGGCTATCTGATGACGCTGGCCGGAGTGAAAGCGGCGGCAGCCGCCAGGGAGATTGACAGCGCCAACCAGGTGGGCTGTGTATTCGGCCTGACGCCTGTGTATCCTGCGGACTGCAGCCCGGATCATGTGATGGCTGCATTTCTGGAGATGGAGAGGGAGTTTTATCAGATTGACGCCATGTGCAGAGGCGCATTTCCAAGATACAGGGAGTCGGAATACAGGAGGGCGGGGATTGATCTGGAGAAGGAACCGGGGGATGACCGGGCGTTTCAGGACGGAGTGTTGGACTTCATTGGAATCAATTACTACAGTTCCAGCGTAGCCCGCTGCCAGGGGGATGAGGAGTCTGAGGAAACGCTGTTCGGCGGAGTCCAGAATCCATATTTGAAGCGGAGCCGGTGGGGGTGGGCCATCGATCCGGTGGGGCTGCGATACATTCTGAACTATGTCTACAGGCGCTACGGCCTGCCTGTGATGGTAACGGAGAATGGGCTGGGAGCGGAGGATCAGGTGGAAACCGACGGCTCCATTCAGGATGATTATCGCATCGAGTATCTGTCACAGCACATCAGTGAGCTTGAGAAGGCAGTGCAAATAGACGGTGTGGACTGTATTGGGTATCTGACCTGGGCGCCCATTGATCTGGTCAGCGCCACCACTGGTGAGATGAAAAAGCGGTATGGTTTTATATATGTGGATAAACAGGACGGCGGTGGGGGAAGCATGGCCAGAGTGAGAAAGAAGTCCTTTGAGTGGTACAGGAATTTGATAAAAAACAGTACGCTGTGAGACGCGCCGGCCTTATCTATGAGGCCGGCGTTTTTATGTGGTGCCTGCATCCAGTTCATCTAAAGTTTTCTGGCTGAACCGGACGGTTATGGCATATACATGTTCGTAATTGTGTTTCACATATTCTTCGGGAGTATAATAATACTCCACGTCATAGGACTGAATTCTGTCCTGAGAAGTCGCAATCTGCACTGCCAAGGGGATGTCCTGCTCATAGCTGATGTCCCTGCTGTCGGAAAGCATGGATGTGGTCCGCGCCATTTGATCGGAATCATCGACAGGTCTTGCGGTATGTGATGCGGAACTTCCCGTGCCGTCGCTTTGTACGGCAATCCTCAAGCCCTCCTCTATATTTTTAAAACCAAGTGCAATCCGGCCCTTCCGGTCTGTAAAACTTAACCCGCCTCCTCCGGATATCAAGGTCCATTTCCCATCTGTTAATTCATAGGTATTGATCTGTATGCACTTGACACTGTCGTCCACGGTGAAATCGTAGATCAGCTGCTGGCTGTCCATTCCCAGCAGATTCGTTATGTTCTTTTCCTGTTCTGTTAGCTGCGCCTTCTCAATGTACATGTCTTTTTTTACATCTGATGTCCTGCATGCGGTCAGTGATGTAATGGAGAGGACGGTTAAGATGCAAATCATGATTTTCTTCATTGATTTCCTCCGGTAAATTATAGATATTGTGATTATTGTATCATAGCTTTGCGGAAGTGAAAATACTTAAAACCCCCGTATATTTTCCCTGCCCATGCGCAGACTATTTTTAGATGCAGTATAAAGCCAAGGAAGAGAGGACACAGTCATGGCACAGGAAAAGAATAAAAATAAGAAGAAAAATGAATCAATAGAAGATAAGAAGCAGAACAACAGCCAGGATAACAGCCAGGACAAGAAGGTGGAGAAGGAGATTGAGGCCAAGGAGAACGAGAAGCTGGAAGAGTTCGGCCAGATGACTCTGGAGGAGAACCGCAGGCATCGCAAGATCCACCTGATCACCATCATCGGGGAGGTGGAGGGCCATGAGAACATGTCCGGAAGCAGCAAGACCACCAAATATGACCACGTGCTGCCACAGCTGGCCCAGATTGAAGACGATGACAGTGTGGACGGCCTTCTGGTGCTGCTCAATACCTCCGGCGGCGATGTGGATGCAGGACTTGCCATTGCGGAGATGATCGCCTCCTTATCCCTGCCCACAGTCTCACTGGTGCTGGGCGGAAGCCATTCCATCGGCGTGCCTCTGGCAGTGTCCACGGATTATTCCTTTATTGTGCCCTCAGGAACCATGATGATTCACCCTGTGCGCATGACCGGCATGGTGATCGGCACTGCCCAGACCTATGAATACTTTGAAATGATCCAGGACCGCATCCTGAATTTCGTGTCCAATCACTCCCAGATTGCCTATGATCAGGTGCGGGAGCTGATGCACAATACGAAAATGCTGACCAGGGATCTGGGAACCGTGCTGGTGGGAAAAGAGGCCGTGGACGAGGGCCTGATCAATGAAGTCGGAGGCATCAAAGAGGCCTTGAGAAAACTGTATGACATGATAGACGCGAAAAATTAACCGCC
>URUZ01000354.1 GCA_900551225.1 uncultured Clostridium sp. | reverse complement strand
AAAGCTATAAAAAAAAACTAAATAACAATTAAAATAACTATAATGCACAAATGTATTGACATACATGTGATAACATGATAGCATACTTATTATAACAGGTAAAAGAAATAAACAGTGAGGAGGCAATTCAATGTGCAGTGCAATCGATAAGGAATCAGACATCCCCATTCATCATCAATTATATCTGATTCTTGAAAAAAAGATACAGGACGGGGTCTATCAGGGTGGGGCCATTATGCCCTCTGAAGCGGAACTCCAGAGCCAGTATGGGATTAGCAGGATCACTGTAAGAAGGGCAATATCGGATCTGGAGAAATATGGGTATGTAAAGAAAAAAAAGGGCGTGGGGACCTATGTGCTGTCCCAGAAGAAGAGTAAGCAGTTTTTTGCATTCAGCAGTTTTACCGAGGAGGCGATAATGAAGGGGAAGACCCCCAGCTCCATCGTATTGGACTGCGGCGAGATTGAGGCGGATGGGAAGATCAGCGAGATGCTGGGCATCAGGCCGGGAGAGCAGATTGGATATTTAAAGAGGCTACGCCTGATGGATGGCCGGATTATGGCATTGCATGAGACATTTATCAGTCTTCGCTTTGGATTTCACATCCTGCCTGAGGAGTTTAATGCGAATACATCTCTCTACGAGTTCTATGAAAACCATGGAGTGGATCTGGGGTATGCTGATGAGACCATTGAGGTAAAGGAACCTTCCAATCAGATCCGGACGGAGCTGTTTATGAAGGAATCAAAAGCGCTGCTGTACCGGGAGCGGATCTCGTACCTGGATGACGGGACTCCCGTAGAATTCTCCAGGAACTATGATAAGCCGGACCAGCAGAAATACTGTATCCACATGGAGCGAAAAAAGAAAGGGTAAGTGTGTCTGCAAATGAAGATGTACGATGTGCACTCCCATCTGGGCAAGACCAGCTCAGGGGAGGAGAACAGTGCAGGGCTGATGGTGAAGGAGCTGCAAAGCTTTGGAATCTCAAAAGTAGGCATCAGCAGCCTGGCGGGAACGTGTACCAGGGAGCAGAATGATCTGGTGCACAGCGCAATGATGGAATTCCCGGGGGTTGTGATGGGGTATGCCTTTATCAATCCCAAGGCCCCGGATGTCTATGATGAGATTGACCGCTGCCTTGGTGATTACGGGATGAACGGGGTGAAATTCCATCCATGGAAACATGGCTATTACAGCGATAACTGCCGTCAGATCGATGGTGTGCTGACAGCCATTGAGCGGTATGGGGTGCATATCCAGGTACATGTTGGGACATCGCCGCTTTGCACGCCCTTTCCATGGATTGAGTACGCCAAGGCCCATCCCCATCTGCGGGTGCTGTTTACCCACATGGGCTGCCGTGAATTCGGCTACAGCACAATTGAGGCGGTAAAGGATATTTCCAATATCTGGGTAGAGACCTCCTGCCAGATGCAGTATGAAAATCTGAAGAAGGCAGCTGTAGAGCTGGGGTCTAAACGGATTGTATTCGGTACGGACTGGCCATATAAGCCCACCAATGTGGAAATTGAAAAACTGATGGATCTGGGATTCACAGATGAGGAACTGGAAGATATTTATCATAGAAATGCGGAATTTCTCTGGTCTGTATAGCTTGAAAGGAGGGGCAGCATGCAGGTAACAGTGATGCGGATTGATGACCGCCTGATTCACGGGCAGATTGTGACAATGTGGATTGACTATGCAGAGGCTAAACGGATTCTGGTGGTTGACGACAAGGCTGCGGGGGACCCGATGCAGCAGATGCTTTTAAAACTGGCTGTGCCCAGCGGGGTGAAACTGGAGATACTTTCCAAGTCTGATGGCCTGAGGCGTATCCAGGAGGATACCACAAGGGAAAAAGCGCTGCTGCTGATGCGCAATCCGGCGGAGGCCAATGCGTTTCTGGGAATGGGATTTGTAATGGACAAGATTAACGTGGGTAATATCAGCAATTCCAAGTCGGTCACAGGCAGGAAGAAGCTGATGGACTATATTTATCTTGAAGAACAGGATGCACAGGCGCTTCGGGCTCTGGCTGACAGGGGGGTGGAGCTGGATGTCCGGGCCATACCCACAGAGCGCTCCCATGACGGGGTCCAGCTGCTTAAGAAATACTGAGGGGAATAGAGAGGAGAAGGTATGAGTCTATTTGTTCAGGCATTGTTGGTATCGTTGATTGCATGGTTAGGTTTTTTGGATAAGGCATTTTTACACTCCTTTATTTACAGGCCCATCTGCATAGGACCACTGGTAGGCCTGGTGATGGGCAATGTATCCATTGGCCTGGAAGTGGGCGTGGCGGTGGAACTGATGTTTCTGGCAGTGGTTTTTGTAGGTGTGGCGATTCCGCCGGACGAGGTGCTGAGCACAGCTATTGCGGCGGCATTTGCCTGTCTGGCAGGCAGCACACAGCTGGGAATCGCCACCGCCCTCCCTGTGGCGGTAATCGGGCAGATCTTCCGCCAGACCAGGAATACGACCATCTATGAAGTGACTCAGAGAAAGGTGGAGAGTGCTGCGGCAAGAGGGGACGCCAAAGGAATCATTCTCTGGACAACGGTTGTCCCAAGCTTTGTGGAGTATGTATTATTTGGGCTGCCTACTTTTGTGGCCGTGTACTTTGGAGCGGACTATGTACAGAATTTAATTGATTTTATTCCTGAGAAAATGATTGCGGGTATTGCGGCGGGCGGAGGCCTGATCGGTGCAGTGGGAGTAGCCCTTCTGCTGAGCACAATCAAGAGCAGACAGGCGTGGCCTTATTTCCTGGTTGGATTTTTCTTCGCTTCCTATCTGGGTGTCAATATGATAGGCGTGGCTGTTGTGGCAGTCGTCTGTGTGGCACTGAAATACTATGGGGACAAGGAGCATGCGGCCTGACTAAAGCGCAGGGGAGAAAGGAGAGTACATAAAATGGAAGAGAAAAACTATGAGGCCAATCAGGATAAACGTTTGACGAAGAAAGATCTGTGGAAAACCCTGTGGTATTCTATTGCCATTGAGAGCGGCTGCAGCGTGACTAAGCAGGAAGCCCCCGGATACTGCCAGTCCATGATTCCTGTGGTGGAGAAGGTCTATGGCACAAAGGAGGAGAAGGCGGAGGCCTATTCCAGGCATACCCAGTTGTTCCTGACCGAGGGCAGGGTGGCAGCCTTCTGTGTGGGCGTCTCGGCCGCAATGGAAGAAAGGCTGGCTCTGGAGAAGGATATTGACCCTGAGTCCATCAATGCAGTAAAGGTAGCGCTTATGGGTCCTCTGGCAGGAATCGGAGATTCCCTGCTGCACGGGACGCTGCGTCCGATTATGGCGGGCATTGCCTGTTCCATGGTAGTGGCCAGTGGATATACAAGCCTTGCAGGGCCGGCAGTGTTTTTGCTGGTGATGTTTGCAACAGTGATGGTGATGCGCTATTTCGGCATTTTTCAGGGCTATCACGGCGGACTTAAGCTGGTAGCAGGGATGCAGGAGGGCGGCATGCTGGACAAGCTGACCCAGTATGCTGCGATCGCGGCATTTATCGTCTGCGGAGGCTTTATTTCCTCCCTGGTCTACTGCAGCACCCCCATCATCTATGAGTCTCAGGAGGCTACCATCGGACTGCAGGAAACGCTGGATGGGATTATGCCCAACGTCATACCGCTGCTGTACACACTGCTGATGTATTACTTGTTGATGAAGAAAAAGGTTTCTCCCATTCTACTGATGGTTGGAACCATGGTGCTTGGAATCGTGTGTGTGTACGCAGGGATTCTGGCTTAACGAGCCACTGCACTAAGCTCGAAAGGACCTCGCTAAGTGCCAGTGACATGTATCGCACGTAAGCGCCTAAAAGACAGGCGCCAAGTGCTCGTAACGAGGAGGAAAAATATGATCATTGATTTTCACGCCCACGTGGAACGTAATCCCATCACAAAGATATATGATATAGAAAGTATTCTCAGGGACATGGATCAGAATGGGATTTCTCTTCGGATGATATCCACTCTTGAAGGAAAGAGCATAAGGGACCAGAACGACGCTGTTGCCGGGTTTGTCAGACAGTATCCGGACCGCCTGATGGGCTGCGCAGTCATCAATCCCAAGGAGGACGACTGTGTGGAGGAAGCGGAGCGGGTGGCGCGGCTGCCGGAGATCCGGGCTCTGGAATTTAATTCCTGGGAACACGGATTTCTTCCGGAGAAATATGAGTACCATCTGGACCCGATTTTTGACATTGCGGCAACGTATGGCCTGTGCGTGAAGCTGTTTGCGGGCTGGGGACCCAGAACCATGCCCCAGCAGTGGGAGAAATACATCAAACGCCATCCTGATGTGATATTTATCGTACTCCACATCGGTGGGATTGATTTTGGCTATGGCAGCATTCCGTTTGTTGGACAGTACGGCAATGTGCTGTTTGAGACATCAGAGCAGACGGAAATGCAGGTGCTGCATGAGGCATTTAAACAGCTGCCCATGGAGAAATTCCTGTTTGGCTCCAATTATCCGCAGCAGGCCACAAGATGGTCTGTGGATACATTTGAACTGCTGCATTTCAGTGAGGCGGAGCGGGAGAAAATGTTCTGCGGCAATGCCAGAAAGTTATTAAATATATAGGACAGGATGGTGTAAATGTGCAGTTAACAGAAAAAATCAGAGAACTGCTTCCCGAGGAAGCGGCCGGGCAGTTTGACGGTATAACCGGGGGGCTGGTGCTGGGGGCCGGTACACATATCCGGATGATAGGGAATATGATGCTGGCCATTGCGGGCATGGATATAACTCCTGAGGAGAAAGTATCCAGATGCGTGGCGCTGGGAGACTATTTTAAGGAGACGCGGGGCAGATCCAGCTATGCAATTGTCAGCGCGGTGAACTTGATGACAGGGGGGTTCACCGGCGCTGAGCCAGATCATGGGAGCGCACAGTTGATCCAGGAGTCAGTGGAAGCGTTTTTCGCGGGGGCCTCAGAAGACAACAGGCACATTGGGGAGTATTTTACCAGCCTGGTGGAAAACAGGCATATGAAGACCCTGATGGTGTTCGATTATTCCAGCACAGTTGAAAAATGCCTCTGCGGGCTAGAGGAGCCGGTTACCGTGTATGTGCCGGAGAGCCGGGTGATTGACGGGGGGAGGCCTTTTGTGAAGCCCTTTGTCCAGGCGGGGCATAAGGTGCACTTTATAGCGGATGCGGCAATGATGACGGTTTTGAGACAGGTGGATGCCGTGTTTATCGGGGCGGAAACCTTTTACCCCGATGGAACCGCATTTAATACGGCCGGATCAGATCTTTTGGCAGAGGTATGTAAAATCTACCGTATTCCATATTATGTGCTGACCCCGCTGCTTAAGGTGGATATGCGCTCAGCCGTGGGGATTTTCAAGCAGGTGATCTCCGCAGACCTGACGGACAGATTGAGCCGGGGGTGGGACGAAGAGCTGAGAGGCAGCGTGAATTTCTATTCCATTGAGCTGACGGCCATACGGCCTGAGCTGATCACAGCATTTGTGACTGAGGAGGGGATCATACCTTCCGGTTCAATCTTCCAGACAGCGGCGGCATATGACAGAAAAGTAAATGGGAGGAAAGGATGAAGATGAGAAGAGGATACCCGCTGTCTCTGGTAATGATACAGCCGGATGCTATGCCTGGAAGTTATCTCAATGACGGTAAAACTCTGGATATAATCCTGGAGCAGGTTATGGCAGAGGCGCAGATGATTGCGGACATGGGATTTGACGGATTCATTCTGCAGAACATGCATGATGGGCCGGTGAGCCAGACCGCTAGGCCTGAGACCATTGGTTTTATGACGCGGCTGGGCGTGGAACTGAGGAGGCATTTCCCGGACCTGGTACTGGGGATTCTGGTGAACTGGGACGGACTGGCCTCGCTGGCAGTGGCGGAGGCGGTGGACGCGGACTTTGTGCGGGTGGAGCATCTGTATACTGGTGTCAGCATAGCCAATACAGGGCTTATGAGCGGCCAGTGTGCGGCCATCTGTGAGATGAGAAAACGCCTGGGAAGCAGAATTCCTGTATTTGCGGATGTGCAGGAGGTGAACAGCACCTATCTGATGGCCAAGCCAAAGGCCCAGGCGGCGGTAGATGTGGTGAGAAGCGCTTTTGCGGACGGCGTGTTTGTCAGCGGCAGTAATACGGGAGAGAGCTTGCAGTATGTGAGGGAGATCAAGGCTCTTCTTCCCGGTGTGCCGGTATTCCTGGGCGGGGGGGCTACGGGAGACAATATCCGGGAACTGATGACCCACTATGACGGGGTCAGCGTGGCCACCTGGATTAAGAACGGCAATATGAGAAATCCCATTGACAAGGACCGCGCCGCACTGTTTCTGGCAGAAATTCAGGCGGCCAGGGAACTTCGGGAGAAGGAGGAATCACAATGAAGGCCGGGACTGGAGTGATTCTGATCGGCCACGGAAAGTTCGCGGAAGGGATGTTCAGCCCCTTAAAAATGCTGGCCGGAATTCCTGAGAATTTCGTAGGGGTGGAATTCCCTGTGGGCATGCCGGAGGAGTCGCTGGAAGAGA
>URUZ01000353.1 GCA_900551225.1 uncultured Clostridium sp. | reverse complement strand
GTGTTGTCGTCGATAAAAGTGTCGTTCCATACCTGGTGGTAGATCTGTTCTTTGGTCAGGATCTTGTTCCGGTTGGTCAGGAAATACTTCATCAGCAGGCATTCTTTGCTGGAGAGAAACAGCTCCTCGCCTCTCTTGAACAGGCGCATCTCATCGCATACGTAGCGGAAAGGCCCTGCGATCAGCTCATTGGAGCCGGTTGGAGCGGACAGGCTTTCGCGGCGGAGACAGGCCTTGACCTTGGCGCACAGCACCATGGTGCTGAAGGGCTTGGTGATGTAATCGTCGGCCCCAATGCCCAGGGCCAGGACTTTATCGACCTCGGCCTGCCTTCCGCTGAGCACGAACAGCGGCGTCAGAATGCTGTGGGAGCGGAGATGGTGAATCACCTGGAAGCCATCCATGTCCTCCATTACCAGATCCAGAATAATCAGGGAGTAGGAGCCGGAATCTGCCATCTGGACAGCTTCCAGTCCGCCGGAAGCTTCCTCGGTGGTCAGGCCTTCGCTGTTTAGGATTCTGCATATAATACGGCGGATTGAGGGGTCGTCGTCTACCACTAATATTTTCTTGCGGTCCAAATCATTCCCTCCTGTCTTTTATATACTCACAACTATTTAACACCATTATAACATGTTCCTAACAGTTTAACACCCCGTTTTATTTACCTTACAGAAATTTAAGAAAACCCACTTTGGTAGTTAAGTTAGACAAAGTATGATAGATACATCAGTAAAAAACATACGAAGTATACAAAAAGGAGAGGGAAGGTTATGATGAAAAAAAGTATGAGGCGAATGGTATCTCTGTCAATGGCAGCCCTTATGATGGCGGCAGCCCTGACCGGCTGCGGCTCCGGTGAGACTAAGAAGGAACCGGCGGCTACAACAGCCAAGGAAGAGGGGGGAAGCACTGCCGCGGGTTCTGAGGCAGCAGCCGACACTTCCGCAGCGGCAGAGGACTGGAAATGGGAGAGAAAAGTGACGCTGGTCTGCCCCTGGGGCGTAGGCGGAGGCGCTGACGGTACGCTGAGACCGCTGCAGCCTGAGCTTGAGAAGATTCTGGGCGTGCCGGTGGAGATCGTGAACGTGGAAGGCGCGGGAGGCGCCAATGGTATTGACTTTACCAACAAACAGCCGGCCGACGGCTACACATATGTACTGGGAACCCAGTCCCACATTATGCTGGATCTGCAGAAGATCCTGCCTGTTGACTTCAGAGCCGAGTTCAGGCCTGTGGCTAAGCTGGTTCACTCCATCAATATTATCGCTTCCTCCAAGAAGGCGATGGAAGGTAAATACACCAATTTTGACGAGTTTATCGAGTACGCCAAGGCTCATCCCCAGGAGCTGACATGCGGAATGCTGACCGCAACCGGCGCTGACTCCGTGTCCCTGAAGCAGACACTGGCCGGCGGCCTCGGCTGCGATATCACGGAAGTGGAAAAATATGTAAAAATAGTCAACTACTCCGGCGGCGCAGAGCTTAGCTCCGCAATGGTTGGAGGACATATCAACATCAACATTACCGGCGCAGACGAGATCAAGGGACTGATCGAATCCGGCGACATCGTTCCGCTGATCTCCATGTCCGAGGAGCGGATGTCCACATTCCCCAACATCGAGTGCACAGGCGAGCATAATATCGATTCTTATGTTGGAACATGGCGCGGTATCTTCTGCCGTGAAGGCACGCCGGAAGCAGCAGTCGACTCCATGACCGCAGCCCTTAAAGAGGCCTGGGACAGCGCGGCTTACCAGGATTTCATGAAGAACGCGGGTTATCTGGACCGTCCGGGATATGCCCCTGCTGATGAGTTCAAGGCCCTTGTGGATGAAGAGTATGTGACTTTCGAGACCTATTTAAAGGGCGCAGGCCTGATTAAATAAGACAAGGACAGAACAGGCGAGAGGAAGTAATCTCCTTTCGCCTTGTTGAGGGCGGTGACCTGTGTGCGGTTCATCGCTTTGAAAAAGGAAGGAGAGTGTGAATACATGGCATTGGAGCTGATTATCAACCTGCTGCTTCTGGGGTTCTCCATGTTCTGCTTTTACTATGTGGGGGCCACTATGCCGGTTTCTCCGGCCAATGAGCTGGGGGCGGAGCAGTGGCCGCAGGCCTTGCTGGCCCTGCTGATACTGGGATTGTGCTGGAACATTTATAAGTATTTCAAGAAGAATAAGACAGAGGACATTACAGCGGCATTTAAGGATTTCGTGCCTTCTGTGATCCGGTTTGTGAAGAGCAAGTTGTTCCTGGGAATGGCCCTTGTGGTGATTATGGCCCTGATGTATGAGCCGGTGGGCTTCATTGCCACCTGCCTGCTGTTTCTCATGGCCTACGGTTTACTCTTGGGACAGCGCAAATATCATGTGCTGGTGCTTTCATCCATTCTGATCACAATTATACTCTATGTCGGTTTCGCCGTGATGCTGGGAGTTATGCTGCCGAGAGGCCAGGTTTCCTTCTTGAGGAATTTCGCCCTCTTTGTGGAATCCCTGGTTCCGGCAATTTAAAGGAGGTGGACCATGCTTGACCTATTGACCAGCGGCCTGTCTGTTGTACTTGCGCCGAAAATGTTCATGTTGATTATATTTGCCGTGTTCCTGGGCACCTTGTTCGGAGCACTTCCGGGCGTGTCCGCGACCATGGCCGTAACCCTGGGCATCCCCTTTACCTACAAGATGGATGCTGTCAATGCAATTGCGTTCCTGGTGGCCATCTACTGCGCATCCATCACAGGCGGCGGAATGACGGCCATCCTGTTTAAGATTCCCGGCGTGCCCTCCAGCGCGCCCACCACTTACGACGGCTACCCCATGGCCCAACGGGGGGAGGCGGGCAAGGCCCTGGGCATGCAGTTGATCTGTTCAGCCATCGGCGGCATGTTCGCGGCGGTATGTATGCTGCTGTTAAGCCCCCAGCTGACCCAGGCGGCCTTAAGCTTCGGACCCTCTGAGCTGTTTGCAATCTCCTTCATGGGTCTGTCCATCCTCACCAGCCTGGAGACGGACAATATCTGCCGGACCATCATATCCGGCCTCATCGGCCTGGTTCTGGCCTGTATCGGGCTGGACCCGCTGCTGGGCGTGCCGCGGCTTACCTTTGGAACCAGGTTCCTGACCTCCGGAATTGAGATGATACCCGTGATGATCGGATTCTTCGCAGTAACCGAGGTGTTAAAGCAGACCAACAAGCCGTCCAAGCTGAAGGCCGTGGGCGGGGCCAATGCCTCCACATCGGCGAAGATGCCCACATTAAAAGAGATACTTTCTGTAAAATGGATTATAGCCAGATGTTCTGTGCTGGGAACCGTCATCGGAATCCTGCCCGGCGCAGGGGCCACAATCGCCTCCTTCCTGTGCTATTCCACTGAGCAGAAGCTGAGTAAAACGCCGGAGAAGTTCGGCACAGGCTGCCTGGAAGGGATCGCAGCACCTGAGACCGGCAACAACGCGGCCACAGGCGGCTCCATGGTTCCCCTGCTCTCCCTGGGAATCCCCGGAGGAAATGCCGCTGCCATCATGATGTCCGCCCTGGTGTTAAAGGGCGTTACCATGGGACCGCTGCTGCTGGTGAACCAGCCCCAGTTCCTGTCCGCAACATTTGCCTCCATGTTTGTCTCCAACATCATCATGGTGTTTGCAGCCATTGTGATTGCAAAGATCTTCGTGCAGGTGCTAAAGGTGCCCTACAGCATCCTGGGGCCAACCATCATCATGATGGCCACCATCGGCGCTTACGCCACCAAGAACACCTCTGTGGACGTTATCCTGATGGCCATCTCCGGCCTGGTGGGATTCGTGTTTGTAACCTGTAAATTCAACAGCTCGGCCATGATCTTAGGGCTGGTGCTGGGCGTTATCTGTGAATCCAACCTGCGCCGCGCCTACACCATTGCCGGCGGGGATACCCTCTGGCAGGAGACTGTCAATATCGTAAGCCGCCCTGTGACCGGAATCATCCTGGTAATCTGCCTGGTGGTGCTGTTAAACCCGGTGATCAAGCCGCTGCTGAGTAAGAAAAAGAACGCATCATAGACAATCTGATAGTTGGAACAACGGGCCTCTGCGGAAAGAAATATCCGGACGGATGCCCGTTTGTCCTATATGGGAGGAAATGGAACTATGGGGAAGAGACTGCTGAAGGTGACAATTCCGCTGCGCCTGGTGAAGCCGGTCTGCATGGCGGCCGTACTGCTGGGAATCGCCTTCCTGGCGGCCGGCAGCTGGGTCGCCGGTCTGTGCATGATGCTTGGGGCATATATTTTAGAGAAGAGCGCATACCGCTGTCCAAGCTGCGGACGGAACCTGGATATGAAGAGGCCGCTGATGAAGGGCGGAAAATGCCCCTTCTGCAAGGCTGAGCTGAGAAAGTAATGGAAGTCCCCGGGTGGATGCGGTATAATTGGAACCAATATCAGCACACGGGGAGAAGCGTATGAAGGGAATCTGGGAAAAGAGCAGGAAGAAGCTGCTGGCTGTTTTTATGGCAGCGCTGTTAATCTATCTGGCATTTGCCATGAACAATACCTATGCGGCCTACACCAGCCTGATCATCGGGCAGCAGCAGCAGCATCTTCTGCTGATCTCCCGGGCGGTGTCCCAGAACCTGGAGCTGTACATATCTGAGCAGCTGCGCAGCGTCAGGACCCTGACCCAGACTTCTGGGTTCATCGAGGGCATGGAGGCATACTACAAGTCCGGGGAGAAAAAGACCATCAAGGAGTACATCTTCTCCTACATGCTGTCCAACCAGCAGGGACCGTCCAGGATGTATCTGCTGGATGACAAGGGGGAGCAGATCTTCCACTACAACCAGTATCCGTTTCTGGAAGAGTTCGACGAGTCGGTGCTGAACCTGGGCGCCTGCGCCAGTGAGAGCGAGAGCGGCATCGGAAGCGTTTTCACCATCAGCCAGGGGCGCAGCGGCATGACCCTGATCAACAGCGTGTATGGGGGCAGCGGTTATCTGGGAACCGTGGTCAGTGTGTTTGACTTGGACAATTTATACAAGGAATTTGTGGCGCCCCTCAATGTGGACAATGTGGGCTACATTGTGGTGAAAAACGAGCAGGGGACGGTGATCATGCACCCGGATTCCAGGATGCTGCAGTTCAACTGTGAAAAGGACATCCAGGGATTTCGGGAGCTTCCCCAGTACAAGAGCCAGGGGGAAATGCTGGACGAACAGTACAGCTGCGAGGAGGGCACAGCCATCTACAACTCCTATTCAGGCGGCATACTGCCTCCGGAGAAGGAGATTGCTGCATTCTGCCGCATGAATTTAAGCGGCACTTCCTGGTACATCTCTGCCGCCATGCCTTACAATGAGGCGGTGGAGATCGAGCATGACAATCTGAGGCGTTTCGGCATGCTGTTCAGCGCTGTGCTGATGGTGGTGGTGGCCAGCGGGGCCATCATCTATATCCTGCTGCGCAACCGGCAGAAGCTGAAACTGGAGACCAGATATTTAAAGGAGATCAACAGCACGCTGGAGGAGCTGCACCAAAGCCGGGAGGAGGCCCGTCATTACCAGAAGCTGACCACCATCGGGACCCTGGCGGGAAGCATTGCCCATGAGTTCAACAACCTGCTGACGCCCATTCTGGGGTATTCTGAATTCCTGAAGGAGCAGATCGGCAGGGACAGCGAATATTATGAGGACATGGAAGAGATCCACAAGGCCGGAATGCGGGCCAAGGAGATCGTGGAGCGGATTCTGCCCTTCAGCAGAAAAGAATCCCAGACAGGCGCTTTTAAGTCCCTGAATCTGGGGGTTGTGGTACGGGAGGCGGCCAAGACCATCGGCCTGGTGAGGCCGGCCAATATCCGCGTTGAGGAGCGGCTGGAGGACAGAGGCGTCAATGTGTACGGCAGCGCCACCCAGCTTCACCAGGTGCTGCTGAACCTGCTGTCAAACGCCTGCCAGTCCATGGAGCCGGAGGGGGGTACACTAACGCTGTGCACCAGGACCCTGAGGCGGGATGAACTGCCGGCGGGCTACAGGGATGTGCCCGGGGAATCCTTCGTGGAGGTGCTGGTGGAGGATACGGGCTGCGGCATGGATGAGGGGGTTCTCCATCAGATCTTCAACCCGTTTTTCACCACCAAGGAGACCGGTGAGGGGACCGGGCTGGGGCTGTCTGTGGTGAAGGATATTCTGATCAGCCACGGCGGATTCATGCGGGTGGAGAGCCAGCTGGGAACAGGCAGCCGGTTCTATCTGTACCTTCCGGTTGCGGCGGGCGCGCAGCCTGCCGGGGAGGCAGAGGTACAGGATCAGGCAGGGGAGGTGAATCATATTTCATTGATTTTAGTAGATGATGAGGAGCGGGTGGTTAAATACCTCAGCAAGCGCCTGGAGCGCAGAGGTTTTCAGGTGGAGGGCTACACCAGCCCCGGGGAGGCGCTGGCTGTTCTGGAAAACAGCCCCGGGCGTTTCCAGGTGATGGTGGTGGACTATATGATGCCGGGGTATAAGGGAACTGTGCTGGCGGGGCGCGTGAAACGGCGGCAGCCGAATCTGGGGATTGTTATGATC